>CANDLP010000130.1 GCA_947385505.1 uncultured Clostridia bacterium | reverse complement strand
TGTTGGCCGAGATAAACGAGGAAGCATATGTGCCTTATGCCAACGGAGAAATAGATACCGTTGAGGCTTTGGACAGAGCGGGACGGCCGCTTAAGGACTTTATGCTGAAGCAAACCACTAACAGCAATATGAAGTTTTTCCTTGAAATACAGGACATTACCATATATTCCGAGGAATCCGCAGGCACCGACAGCCCGCAGGCGGTGAACATTGACGAGATAAACCTGCAGAATTATCAGGATCAGCTTGGTTTTCAGGTTGTGGTTCCCGCTTTTATAGTGAGCGAGCTTACAAGAGCTTTCCAAATGGGCTTTATGCTGTTTATTCCGTTTCTTATAATAGATCTGGTGGTATCCTCTACCCTTATGTCAATGGGTATGATGATGCTGCCCCCCGCGATGATATCACTGCCCTTCAAGATACTGCTGTTTGTCCTTGTGGACGGCTGGCAGATGCTGATAGGCACGTTGATCACATCATTTAATTTATAGCGGCCGTGAAACGGTCAAAATCCGCAATATAACAAGGAAAGGACGTTTTATGAGTCAGGAACTTGTAATGCAGATTTTCAACGAAGCGATCTGGCTTGCCTTTAAGTTAGGCGTTCCGCTTTTGCTGGTAGGAATGCTGGTGGGTTTGATAATCGCCATATTGCAGGCGGCAACGCAGGTTCACGAACAGACCCTGACATTTGCGCCAAAGGTAATTGTGGTGGCGTTGACTCTGCTTGCCTTGGGACCGTGGATGCTGAATTCGCTTATTGACTTTACCGACAATATATTCAGGCTGATGTCTTCAACGCCGCTGTCGTAAGCTTGCCTTAGGGAGCGCTTATTGGTATAAAAGCAAAAAGGGTCAGACTGTAAAAATCGGATTGTTAAAAGAGGTACAAAACATTGGACACAATATGGGATTTAATTGTGAATAACTTTGTAGGGTACCTTCTGGTGATAGCCCGTGTGTCGGGTATATTTACCTTTAATCCGATATTTTCAAGGCAGAATGTGCCGGCGCGGATAAAAATCGGAGCCACACTGGCGCTTGCAATGGTGACAGTCGGCTATGTGGGAAGCGAAGGGATGCTTTTTACCTTTAACGGTATACCGGGTTTTTTCATGGTGCTGTTAAAGGAGTTGGCGATAGGACTTGTGCTGGGCTTTATGACCAACCTTATAATGACGGTGATCATTTATGCCGGCGAACTTATGGATACGCAGATCGGATTCGGAATGGCGAAGGCGATGGATCCTATGACCGGAATACAAATGCCTTTGTTTGCGAATTTGTTCAACTATATGTTTATACTCTATTTCTTTTTGGTAGGCGGACATCTTAAATATATCCAGCTTTTTATTACTTCATACGAAACTTTGCCGTTTAATTACAGCTTTGATATGGATACGCTTAATCTGGTTTCGTTTATAGTTAACTATCTGGGTGATGTGCTTATATTGGCGGTGAAGTTTGCAATGCCGATAATCGCGTCGGAGCTTATAACCGAGTTTATTATAGGCGTAATGATGAAAGCGGTGCCTACTATTCAGATATTTGTTGTCAATATTCAGCTAAAAATAGTTGTGGGAATGTTTGTGCTGATAGCGGTGGCGAAACCTATGTCGGATTTTCTGGAAATGCTGCTGGATATTTTGTTTTCTAATTTGAACAGCGCGGTGGGAATGATCGGAAGTTAGCATTCGGCTGTCCTTTTTGGCAGCATTGCCTTGCGGTTGCCGCGAGTATGAGCTTTTATTAAAAAAAGCTTAAATTATCACCAAAATTACTTAAAAACAGCTTATAATTACAGTTAATGCTGTAATTTACATATATTATGTGCGGCTAAGCCGCTTTCTCTGATTTTCTCTTTAGTGCCTTAAAGGAGTGGTGAATGTGGCGGGCGAAGAAAAAACCGAAAAAGCCACCCCGAAAAAACGCCGTGACATGCGCGAAAAGGAAGGCATGGTTCTTCAAAGCAACGAAGTAATGCTGGCCGTTTCGGTGATAGCAACTTTCGTCGGCTTGAAAATTCTCGGAAAGCATATGCTTACAACAATGGGAAACGCAATGACTTCCTACTTAAGCGCTGTAGGCACCGATTTCACTTTTAATGTGGAGTTTATTCAGCGCAACACGTTTGAAATAATAAAGTACGGCGTTATCATAATAGGCCCTATTGCCGCAATAGTGGCGGGCGCTGTGGTAATAACGGTATTGGCGCAGACAAGAGGTCTGTTTAATACCAAAGCCCTCCGTCCGAAATTTTCCCGTTTAAGTCCGATACAAGGAGCAAAAAGGCTTTTTTCTGCTCAGGCTGTTGTGGGAGTTGTAAAAGGTATCATAGAGTTGGCAATCATAGGTGTAATTACTTATACGCAGGTGCAGTCACGGTTGATTGATTTTTCCAAAATGCCTGATATGGAGCCTATTCAATCTGTCCATT
The DNA here is from genome assembly GCA_947385505.1 of uncultured Clostridia bacterium. GTDB lineage: Bacteria > Bacillota > Clostridia > Oscillospirales > Ruminococcaceae > Ruminiclostridium_E. The sequence continues at coordinate 4,407 of CANDLP010000130.1, read as the reverse complement.
ATATAGCCCAGTCGGTTTTTGATATAGTAATGCTCATCTTTATAGTCCTTGCATTTGTGGCGGCGGCGGACTTTGTTTTCCAGTGGTGGCAGTTCGAGAAAAAGCTCAAAATGTCAAAGCAGGAGGTAAAGGACGAGTATAAACAGATTGAAGGCGACCCTCAAATAAAAAGCAAAATAAAGCAGAAGCAGCGCGAAATATCTCAGCGCCGCATGATGCAGGAGGTACCTACCGCAGACGTTGTGGTAAGAAACCCCACTCATTACGCCGTTGCCTTAAAGTATGAGTCAAAGGACGCTTACAGCGCGCCGAGAGTGGTTGCAAAGGGACAGGACGCGTTAGCCCTTAAAATAATTAAGGCGGCGGAGGAAAACAACGTTTACATAACCGAAAACAGACCTCTCGCCCGAAGTCTTTACGATAATGTAAAGTTAGGCGCGGAGATTCCGCCGGAAATGTACAACGCGGTAGCCTTGGTGCTTAAGGAAATGTTTGCCGTCAAAGGAATAAAGCCTGTTTTCAACGCAGCGGTACCCGACAGACGCGGTAAAATGGTAAGACAAAGGAAAAAGTTTACCGCCCGCGCTTCGGAAGAAAAAAACGCTTCGGCACAGACGGACAGCATATAGATCAAGATGTTTCAATCATAGGATTTGTCATAAGGAAATCTAAAATTATTATGGAGGACGGAGAATGCTCAAAAGAATAACCGGCAACGTATTCGCCGTATTTGTAATATTTATCGTCCTCGCTCTTATCATACCCCTGAACGAAGTAATGGGCGGCGCGCTTCTGGATTTTCTGCTGCTTGTTAACATTTCGCTGTCGGTGGTCATTCTGCTGATGACCATGTACATAAAGGAAGCGCTGGAATTTTCCTCCTTCCCCACTATTCTGCTTATAACCACCGTGTTCAGACTTTCGCTTAATATCTCCACAACGAGAGGTATTTTGAGCACCGGCTATGCGGGTTCGGTAATAGAAACCTTTGGCAGCTTCGTTATGGGCGGCGACCCGATAGTAGGCTTTATCATATTCATAATTATAGTATTGGTAAACTTTCTGGTAATCACAAAAGGTTCCGAGCGTGTCAGCGAGGTTGCGGCGCGTTTCACACTGGACGCCATGCCCGGTAAGCAGATGGCGATAGACGCCGACCTTAACACAGGCGCAATCACCGATGAAGAAGCGAAAATAAGAAGAGCCAACGTACAGAGAGAAGCGGACTTTTTCGGCGCTATGGACGGTGCCACAAAGTTTGTAAAGGGCGACGCTATCATATCTATAATCACCGCCCTTGTAAACCTTATTGCGGGTGCAGTCATCGGTATGATAAACGGCGGAGACTTTAACACGGTACTCTCCACATATTCTCTGGCGACGGTAGGCGACGGCCTTTGCTCACAGATTCCGGCTCTGCTTATCTCGGTTGCCACAGGTATGGTAGTAACCCGTTCCGCTTCCACCGGAAGCTTTAACGAGGACGTAAAGATCCAGTTTACAAGAAATTCCACGGTAATGTTCATTACCGGCGGCGTTTGCATAGCGCTTATGCTTATACCCGGCTTTCCAAAGCCCATACTTTTCATTTTGGGCGCGGCGCTCATATTTGCGGGCACAATGATCTCCCGTTCAAGGAAAAAAGAGGCGGTCGCCGTAGCGGAAGCGGAGGAACAAAAGCGGCTTGAAGAAATAAAAGCGGCGAACGCACAGGGTGACAGCAATTATTACCGCGATATAGACAATGTATTCAAGCTTTTGAATGTTGAACAGATAGAAATGGAATTCGGATACAGTCTGCTGCATTTGGTTGATGAAAAGAGCGGCGGAAACTTTATCGACCGCGTGGTTCTATTCCGAAAACAGTTTGCGGTGGAAATGGGTATGGTAATACCCTCCGTCCGAATGAGAAACAATCCGGAAATTAACCCGAATCAGTATATAATCAAGATAAAAGGCGAAGAGGTGGCGAGAGGCGAAATACTTGTAGACCATCTTTTGGCTTTGGATAACGGCGAAGTAACCAGACAGGTGGAAGGTATCGATACCATTGAGCCCGCCTTCGGAATTCCCGCCAAGTGGATAAGCGAGGATAAGAAGGTAATGGCGGATATCGCGGGCTACACCCTTATTGACCCCGTTTCGGTTATGATAACTCACCTTTCGGAAGTAATAAAGGCTCACTGCTCCGAAATACTCAGCCGACAGGATGTGCGTACTATGGTGGAAAACGTCAAGAAGACCGATTCCACTATTGTAGAGGACTTGGTGCCGAATGTTATTTCTTACGGTTATTTGCAAAAAGTTCTCTGTATGCTGCTCCGTGAGGGCGTTCCTATAAGAGATATGGAAACAATCCTTGAATGTCTCGGCGATCACGCCAATAACCTGAAGGATATCGAAGTCATAGTTGAATATGTGAGACAATCGCTGAAGCGTACTATTACCAGACGTTTTGCTGACGGCGGTTCGCTCAGGGTTATAACCCTTGATCCCAAAGTTGAAGATATTATACTTCAAGGCGTAAAGAAAAACGGCAGCGGCGGCAGCGTACTGTCCATTGACCCTGAAATAGTAAACGCGATAGTTGCTTCCACCAATTCGGAGATAGAAAAGGTGAAGGACGTTCTGCCATCCATTGTGATTCTGATGTCGCCTTTTACGAGAGTTTATTTTAAAAAGCTTCTGGATCAGTTTATGCCCGGCATTACGGTGCTTTCTTACAGCGAGATAGACAACAGCACCCAGATACAGGCGGTGGGAAATATTACCGTCTGACCTTACGATATTGTCGATATAACGAGAAAGGGACGGTATGGCATGGCGGAAACACAAGCCCAGCTTGCGCTTTTTGAGCAATACAGACAGACAAGGGACGTAGGCTTAAGAAACGATATTGTTTTAAGATATATGGATCTTGTAAAATATGTCGCCATATCTACCCGCGGAGCTTATGACAAGTACGCGGAGGTAGAGGATATAGTCAACGAGGGAGTTATTGCCCTTATAAAGGCGGTGGAGACATATGATCTGCAAAAGGGCGTTAAGTTTGAAACCTACGCCGCAATACTTATTAAAGGGCAGATAATCGACTTTGTGCGGTCACAGGATTGGGTCCCCCGTCCCGTAAGGCATTTTGGAAAAAATCTTGACGCCGCATATAATGAGCTTTATTCCAATTTGGGGCGTTCGCCTACAAATCAGGAACTGGCGGATCACTTGGGTATACCAAAAGAAAAGCTTCTTAAAGGAATGGCAAACCTTGCGGAGTCAACTACTCTTTCCTTTGAAGAATTGCTTTATGAGGATAATTTTGACGCAAATTGCCAGAACAACGTAGGCGATACTGCGGATCAGCCGATGTATGAAAAGGAATTGAGACAGGTATTGGCTTCGGCGATAGATGAACTTAAGCCTAAGGAAAAGCAGGTTATTTCACTTTATTATTATGAACGCTTGAAATTCAGCGATATAGCTAAGGTTTTGGGAATAACCGAGTCCAGGGTGTGTCAGATACATTCAAAAGCTATGCTTTTATTAAAAAGAAAATTACAGGATTACATGGACAATTGAAAACCGAGAAAGGATAAAGTATGAACAGAGGCTACTATACCGCCGCGCAGGCGATGCTGAATCAGCAGAGGATATTGGACGCTATTTCCAACAACGTATCCAATATAAATACTGCCGGTTACCGCAAGGACGAGATCGTTTTAAATACATTTCAGGAACAGCTTTTTCTTGTAAGCAAAAGGACTGAAACCTCAGGAACCAGCTATCAGACTTATGTGGACGTTTCAAAGACAAATCTGGAGCAAAGCGGCTTTGAGTACAGCGACAGTCCATTTGACGTGGCTATGTACGGAAATATGTACTTTAACGTAAGCTACGGCAAAGAAGACGGAAGGGTGTTCCAGACGCGCAACGGTCAGTGGGGACTGGATAACGAGGGATATCTTTGGCTTGACGGTGCGGGAAGAGTGCAGGGAGAAAACGGTGATATTTACATAGGAAACGATTCTTTCTCCATTGACGAAAGAGGCGTAATAAGAAACGAAAATCAAGAGATAATAGATACGCTTCTTCTTACCTATATTCCCCCCGATGCGGACGTGCATAAGGAGGGAGACAGTCTCTTCCTTTATGAAGGCGATCCTGTCGAAATACCCGCCGACGAGGAGTTTGCGGTAATTCAGCGGGCTTATGAAAAATCCAATGTTGATCCGGTAAAGGAAATGACTCAGGCTATGGAGGCTCACAGGATGTACGAAGCTGCAAGCCGAATCCTGAGAGGCTTTGACACTATAAATCAGCAGGCGGTCAAGATCGCTGAGCTTTAATTTGCAAATAGGTTTAATTAAAGATCGGAAGAGCGTCGTGTAGGGAAAGAGTGTGCACGGACGTGGG
>CANDLP010000129.1 GCA_947385505.1 uncultured Clostridia bacterium | reverse complement strand
ATTTTTCTATTGACAAATAAGCTTTCGTACTATATAATGATTGTAGTAAGGAACAACCATTAGTGTATGTGGCTGATACTTATGGGAGGTGAGTCCGACGGGCAGTGTAAAATGTTCGGGAAAGCTCCGCGGCTTTACTTTGATAGAGCTTATTATTGTTATGGCGATTATTGCCATTCTTGCAGGTATTATGTCGATTGCTATCAGCGGATTTGTGCGTGATGCGAGAATTGAGACTGATCAGAATGCGGCTCAGCAAGCTTATATGGGCTTTCAGAATATGCTTACCAGATGTGAGATTATGCAGGATAGAGAGTGCTTTGATGCTGATGCTTTGGATGGTCATACCACATACAGCAGTAATGCGCTTACATATTGCGAGATAAAGTTTACGGTTTCCGAGGCGGATATACCGGGAGATATTGAGGTTATATCTACATATGGAACTGCCGGAAGTTACGCGGTTACGTTGTCCTCTGGCGACACGGGCTATACTTCAATCAAGAAAACTATCGGCGAAAATCTTTCGTTTTCTACAGAAGGCACTGTTAAGATATATGCTGATCTCGAAAATTATATTGTTGATTCCGCGTGCTATTTAGAAACTACCGATGAAACTTTGGCAGACACTCAAATTGCCTTGCTGACGGAGTTTGGAACAACAAATAAGTACAGAACCATTGAGAATATCGGAAAGCACAAGGCTTTAATTAAAGATAAAGGCGTGTATCTTGGTGCGTATCCATATTCTGACGCTTTTTCGTAATGTTTTTATTTCATGGAAAAGTGCTTCGTGAAAGCGACGCTTTTTATAAAAAATATTTTAAATTTTAAGAAGGAGGAATTTCCTATGAGAAATTCAAAGGTTAAGGGCTTTACACTTATTGAGCTCATCGTTGTAATCGCGATCATCGGTATTCTTGCTGCTATTCTCGTACCTTCCATGCTTGGTTACGTTAGAAATGCGAGAATTTCCCAGGCAAATGCTAATGCCAAGCAGGTTCACACAGCTTGTTCTTCTGCGCTCACTCAGTTGGGTATTGCTAACAAGAACTTGAAAAAATCTGGTGAAGCAGCGACAATAAACGCTACGAATTATATTATTTATGTACCTGCTGCTACTACAGGTGCAAATGGACCCATAATTAATGCTACATGGGAATCTACCCCTACTGATTCTGTATCTGCTGAGCAGTTGGATCTTGTTTCTTACTTGGGTGAAAACTTTAAAGGACACGGAATGGCTTACTTTAATCCTACTACCTATAGTGTGAGTTGTGCACTTTATGCTGCTGGCACTGGCGTTGCTGGAAACGATGTTAAGACTAATGCTATCTTGGGTGCAGCAAAAACAAAAATGGGAAATGATAACGGAACTCTTACGAATTCAATTGGTGAGGTTACACAAAAGACAGATGCTAAAAATGGTAGCCTTTACGGCGTATATCCTCAGGGTTCCGGTTCGTGATTTGACTTCAGTTTAAACACATTGAAACGATTAAAAGCGGCGGGAGTTTTTCTTCCGCCGCTTTTAGGGTACTGTATATGCGGGGTATTAAAATGAAACTGAAAGGCTTTACACTTATTGAAGTGATCGTAGTTATTGCAATTATAGCGATTCTTGCGGCGTTTTTGGTTCCGAATATGTTAGGTTATGTATGGAGATCGAGAATGTCACGAATGAATTCAAATGCGAGAAGCGTTTATGAGGGAGCTCAGCTTGCTATTACAGATAAGAATTGCGGCAAACTGGGAACGATTGCTCCGGACTGCGTTTATACCGGTTCTTCGGATTGCATAGGTCACCCCGATATTAACGGCGTGGAAGATTGCAGCCTGAGAGATTATTTGGGGGAAAACTTTAAAGGATACTTTCTTTTTGTTACAAATTCCGAAGGCAGCGGCTGCGTATACGCACTATGGAGCGAATATCCCATTGCCTCATCTGATTCAGATCAGCTTACAATGGAGAAGGTAAAAGAATTAGCCCAAACCTCAAAACCAAAGGGCTGTCACCCATTAAAAGCAAGTTCATAAAAATCAGCCGCTGTACCTTTTGTAGTACAGCGGCTTTTTCATTTTCACAGCATTGAAGCTCTCAATTCGTCTCCGCTTTTGTGCGACAGATACGCGGGAGGGATGTCAAATACAGTTTTGGCTCCAATAGAACCCTCCTTGTGGAGGCGGTATGCGGCTCTTGCGTAAGCAACTAAAATGCTTGATGTAAATTCAGGATTTGAACCCAGTTTGAGGCTGTACTCCACAATATGGGAGGTTTCGCGGTTTAGACCGGTCTTACCGCTTCTGATAACGAATCCGCCGTGGGGAATACCGCTGTGGTCGCGGTCAAGTTCCTCCTGGGAAATAAAATGCACAGTTGTGTCGTAGTCCGCAAAGTAGTTTGGCATATTTTTTATTTCAGACTCTATTTTTGCATTGTCCGCGCCCTCTTTAGCTACTACAAAGCATTCTCTTGTGTGCTTCTGGCGTGTGGAGAGCTCAGGGTCTGAGCCGTTCCGAACTGCGTCGACAGCTTCCTGAACGGGAATAGTGTATTGCTTTGCGTCTGCTACTCCGTCAATGCGCCTGATAGCATCGGAATGTCCCTGGGAAACGCCCTTACCCCAAAATGTGTAGTCCTTGCCGTCGGGGAGAATACAGCTTCCGTAAAGCCTTGAAACCGAGAACATTCCGGGATCCCAGCCAACGGAGATAATGCTGACGTTCCCGCCTTTTTTTGCCGACTCGTCCACCGAGGCAAAATACTGGGGAATTTTTGCATGAGTATCAAAGCTGTCAACGGTGCAGAACATTTCTGCCAGCTTGGGACCCTGTACGGGAAGATCGGAAGCGCTTCCGCCGCAGAGAATGAGCACATCGACGGAGTCTTTATAGTTTGCTATATTGTCGAGCGAATAAACAGGGACGCTTTCAGTTATAATTTTCAGTTTTGATGGGTCGCGGCGTGTAAAAACGCAGGTAAGCTCAGTATCTGGGTTTTGTTTTATCGCCAGTTCTGTGCCTCTGCCAAGGTTGCCGTAACCAACTATTCCAATGCGTATTTTACTCATTTCTATCATTTCCTTTCAAATCGATATGAATTTGTATACTGCGGAAACTTGCGTAAGCACCGCAGCTATTGCCGAAATACAATAAAATTATATCACATTTTGCAGGATTTGAAAAGGGTTTTTGCAAATTTTATTTTTAAAAAATATATTTTTACAAAAAATATGCTGCGGGAATCATGCCGCAGCGTACCGTGTATCAAAAAGTATTGCCGTAAAATTATACCTTACTGTTAAACATCATAGCGGAAAGTTTATTATAGTAATCGGTCCTTGTGCCCTTTGAGTTGTATGTTGGAAGGTTCAAACTGTTCAAAGTGGCTGCGCGGTGAATATAGGAAGCCTTATCTGCAATTCGGTTCGCAAGGGAATAGCTGCCCGAAAACAGCGACTTCATAGTTAGGGGAGACGAAGCCTTGAGCTTATCTTCGTCAATGCTCATGCGGTTATCGCTGCCAACGGAGATACCGATACGTTTAAGAGTGCGTGAGTACGCTTTTGTAGAATTGACCATCTGCACGCCTTTTTCGAGAGCTTTGGTGTTTTCGGAATTTTTCAGGCTGTCAAGCGTACTGTTATAGCTGTCAACAAAATTTTTCACCGATGAAACAGATTTTTCGGGATCCTCGTAAAGCTTTGTACCGCCTACAGCGAGGTCGCCGGCATATTCGCTGAGAGTCTTAGCGGCTGCCGAAAGCTTTTCCTCATTATCCTTTGCAGCTGTATCCTTATCAGCCGCAGCACCTCCGGAAAAATACTCCTTGAAACCTTCAAGCAGTTCTTTCTGATAATCTCTGGAGCGCACCATCTGCACCTTTTTGGCAATGGAATACAAATCGTTCTGGTCGGTCTTGAACGCGTTGGAGAGCATACTCGAAAGATCTCCGCCCTGCTGCTTGTTCCTGCCCGCAAGAAGAGTGCTGTAATATGAATTTGAGGTATACGCGTTAATTCCGTACAAAGACATAAAATCGCATCCTTTCGTTATTGTTTATCAAGCTTGCCGATATCGGCTTTGGCCGTTGAAAGCATGAGCTTAATACGATTTTCCTGATTGACTTTTGTTGCGCCCGGGTCGTAATCCACGGCAACGATATTTGCGTGGGGGTAAACGCCTCTGATCTTTCTTATCATGCCTTTCCCCACAATATGGTTTGGCAGACAGCCAAAGGGCTGTGCGCATACGATATTGTTCACACCGCTGCCGATCAGCTCTACCATTTCAGCGGTAAGCAGCCAGCCTTCGCCCATTTTATTTGCGGGTGAAACATACGGCAGAACATTTTTCTTGGTATCTTCAAAGCGGGCGGGAGGTCTGAAGCGAGTCTCCTCAACAGCTTTGATTATCGTGTCCTGCATTTTACGCAGAAACACTTTCAGCGCGCCCGAGCCGATAAACTTTTTGTACCTGACGTGATAAAGCTGAGTGTCCACAATGTGGTGATCGCACATGAACAGGATAAAGTCCAGCAGACCGGGTACTACCGTTTCTGCGCCCTCGCTCCGCAGAAAATCCTCAAGACAATTGTTGCCGAGGGGAGCATATTTGATATATATTTCGCCGACAATACCGACCTTTACCTTTGGGGACATGGTATAGGGCACATCGGAAAAATCCTTTAGTATTTCGCGTATTGTTCCGCCGAAAGCGGAAATTGAAAAGCCTCTTTTCATTATGCGGTCTATCCAGCGGCCGATTAAAGCGTCCGTGTCACCGCGGTTATCCTCATAGGGACGAACCTGATTTCCTATCCACATTAACAGATCGCCGTAACAGATAGCGATTATAAGCTCATAAAGCAATTTTACAGAAAGTTTAAATCCCGGGTTTTTCTCCATATTGGAAAGGTTCAGAGAAACCACTGGAACTTGTTCCATACCGTTGTTTTTGAGAGCTTTCCGCAGGAGGTTGATATAGTTTGAAGCGCGGCATCCGCCGCCTGTCTGGGTAATCATAAGAGCCGTCTTGTTCAGGTTGTATTCGCCTGATTTGAGAGCGTCCATCATCTGACCGATGACCAGCAGCGCAGGGTAACAGGTATCGTTATGAACGTTCCGCAGACCTTCGTCTACGATTTTTCTGCCTGTGCTTGTAAGCAGCTTTACCTTGTAGCCGTGATTGTTAAATATTTTTTCCAAAAATGTGAAATGCACGGGCAGCATCTGCGGTATAAGAATAGTGTATTCTCTGCGCATTTCCTCAGTGAAAAGCAGTCTGCCCTGCTTGTTGTAAACCAGTTTCGCCATAAAGGGCAAAGCTCCTTAAATCTTAACAAAAAATTCCCCAACTATAGTATAGCATACCCATACGGAAATTTCAAGTATTTTTGCAAATTTTTCATAGAATTGATGGGTTAACGCGGAAAAAATATGAGTCCTCCGATATTTCCATTATTTGTGTTTCGGCAGTAAGTGAAAAACTTTAGTTTTAAATTGAAAAAATAAAAACGGACATCGAGCAAATGTCCGTTTTTTAATAAAAAATATTTTAAGAGAGAGAGTCAAGGGTTAACAAACCTTGATGCTGATTTAATTATACAGCAATTCTCAGACGTTGACAATTAATAAATTTTATGTATTTTCATACAAAAATTATATGTAGTGCGAATTTTTACAGCAGTTGTAAATTTTTTATGAATGTCAGAATCCCAATTCTTCGTTAACAAGAATAACCTTTATCCTGTTCTTAATGCGCTGAAAAGCCGTTACCACAAAGGAACAGCATATGCGGGACTCGCTTTTGCAGCCGTCGGTCATTCCCGCGCAGCCTCCCGAAGCAAGGGACATACACTCGCCCTTGTTCTGACAATAGGTCTCGCAGCCAAGCCTTGCGGTATTCATCGGCGCAGCAAGACGCTTTACCCGTGTAACAGCGTCCTCGAGAGTGGGGACTATCTTGTTTCTTCCTGCCACAACAATAACCGACTTCGGACCAAAGCATATTGCAGCGACGCGGTTGCTGTTTCCGTCCACGTTGTAAAGTTCGCCGTTTTCGGTTATGGCGTTGGAGCTTGTAAGGTAGCTGTCGGCTGAAAAAACGCGGCGGTAAATCTCTTCTGCTTCCTCCGGGCTTTTTCCCGCTCTGTCGAAAAAATTATAGACTCCCGAACGGAGAAGCTCCGTTACTCCGGTTTCTGCAAGGGTAGCCGAACCTCCGCAGGAAACAGTTTCGCCCTCGGTCAGAAGCTCCTTTACAATGGTCAGAACGTCCTCCTTTGTATCGGCAATGAAGCACTTCATGTTGTTTGTTTCAAGATTTTTTGCTGTTCTTTCAAGTATAGAATGATAAACTTTTTTGGTGTATTCAGACATAGCAGTCCCTCCTTAGTAAAAGCTATATAGCCTTGAGCAAAACGTAGCAAAGCGAATAAACAAGCGGTTTTGCAAGACAAAATAAACAAAATAATCACTAAAAAATATAGAAACAGCCAACCGACTTTGGTATAATTAAATTGAACTAAAAACCACACGAAAGGGGTTGGCTGTTATCTATCGTCAAGAAATTTTACAGGATATCAGATTCTTCACATCTGCACCCAAAGCTCAGTTTTATGATAAGCTCATCCTTAATCTCGATTTATCAGAGTTTCCCGAATCCACTGCCAAAACAGGGAGAAACGGTTTCTCAAAAAGAGCTTTGCTTTGTGCTTTCATCGTTATGAAATGCGAATGCTTTTCCTGCATTACCGATTTGGTCGATTATCTTAACAATAATCTTATCATCGCTCATTACTGCGGTTTCAACATTATGAAACCGCTTCCGTCATATTGGACTT
>CANDLP010000128.1 GCA_947385505.1 uncultured Clostridia bacterium | reverse complement strand
AAAGTCCCCCCGTCTGTTGGTTCAACCAGTTTCTGATAGATTCCAGCACTCTTTCGTCAGCTAAATCACCGCGGTAAACGGAAGCGAAATATTCATCGGCAAGGCGGCTTATGGTATCATCTTTAAATTCCGCACCGCTGTTGATCCAAAGGGAGTTGGCAGGAACGGCAGCGGTTGCTCTGTCATTTTGATAAAGCGCCTTCCAAAGACCCGCCGCCTGCTGCCGTAATGCCTCTATATTATCAAAGCCCGTAAGCTCCAATATCTGGCTTCGGCTTTTCCCGTCGGTTATTTCCGCCAGCATCGAAAGAGCTATATATAAATTAGCGGGAGAATAAACAAGATTCTTTCCGTCCGAATCTGTCAGGAATCTGGAAACCGTTTTTTGTGTAAAATTATTCAGCGCATGTGTATCTATATTTTCCCATATAGAATATCTTTCTTTTCTTTGAGCGTACCATAAATCCCTCTCCTTCTCGCCGATATTTTTAGATTCGTCGGGATAGGGCGCGGCCTGCGGATATTCCGCCTCGGCAAGCGTTTCGGCGTAAACAGGCAGTTCAAACACACTCAGCTTCCCTTTTCCCGATCCGAAGACCAAACCTAAGGTTATAGCGGCACAGGCCGCCAGTGAAACGGCGGGAATAAGGAATTTTTTTCTTTTGAAGGCACTGGCAGATTTTTTAGTCTTTCTCATAGGATCATTCGCATCTTCTTTTTCAACAAAAAGTTTTCTTTCTTTGTCAGCTTCCATTACTATGTCCTCCCCAAGTTCGCCGATTGCGTCGCTTATCTTTTTTGATTTTTGATTTTTTTCCATTATTTAATTCCTTTCGTCTTAGCGGGTTGCTTAGAGCATGTTCACATAAAATCAATATGAAGATTTTCGAGCATAATTTTGTTGCCTGCAAGGCAAAAACTGTGCAGTAATATTGTCTTATATAAAAAATTTTAACGCAGTGAGCGGCAAAATTTGCCAAAAAATGCGTATTGAATTTTAAGTAAACACCCTCTGATACTTTTACCGAAATAATTTCCGGTTTACGCCGTGGTAATACTATTAACTGTTCCAACTCCGATTTTATCCTGTGTTGAAACGGTTATTCGTATAAAATGTTATAACATTGAAAGGTCCCTTCAACCATATTACCGTAAATTTTAGATAACGGTTGCGCAAAAATATAAATTTTTTTAAAAATTTATTGTATGTTGATCAGTTCTCTTTTTTAAGTCTTATATAAGAAAATTATGTTCCGGCAACTCGTTTTAGTTCATTTAAAGGCATCATATGAACAAAATAGAAAATTCTCGGTTTCGGCTTCAAAAGCGCATTTATGACTTACTGTAACAGAGGCAAAGCACACGCTGTTCAGTACTGTCGAAAAGATGAACGTGTAACAAAAGCGTTTCATACGATATTTTATAAAGCATCTGTGTTTCTCTGAAAATAAATTCTATAATTTTGTAGGAATACAGTGTTCATAATCCGTTACAGACCTACAAAAAAGCAAATTGAACAACGTTCAATTTACATAAACTAACTTAAAATCCTGTACATACTGTTTCCGGTTTAAAAAAATAAAACAGCGTTATAAATTGAAATGCCACTTTGTTTCATCAAGATTTTTTTATCTTCATTATGTAGTCATACAAAAACAGCCGATTTGTATCAAAAAGCAAAAAAAATATTTATTTGTTAAATTTAAACCATTATAAGGTTACAAATAAGGCGAAAATTTTCAAAAAAATCCTCCGAAATACCTTATTTTACTTGAAAAAAAAGAAAAAATATGATATAATAAAATATACTATTTATAATAGGGTTTAAATAATTACATTGCTGTTGAAAACGCTTGAAAGGAAAGAACAAATGAACGACGAAACCAAAGTAGAACACGCTTACGGCGCGGAAGACATACAGATACTTGAGGGACTTGAGGCGGTAAGAAAACGCCCCGGAATGTATATAGGCTCCACAGGTCCGAGCGGGCTTCACCACCTTGTGTATGAAATAGTTGACAACGCCATAGACGAAGCTTTGGCGGGTTACTGCACCGAAATAAAAATACAAATCCTCCCCGGCAACGTAATAGAAGTAACCGACAACGGACGCGGAATCCCCACGGGTATTCACCCCAAAGAAGGTATAAGCGCCGCCACGGTTGTATATACTATCCTTCACGCGGGGGGAAAATTCGGCGGCGGCGGATATAAAGTGTCGGGCGGTCTGCACGGCGTGGGAGCAAGCGTGGTGAACGCTCTTTCCGAATGGCTGGAGCTGACGGTTTACGACGGCAAACATATACATTTTCAGCACTTTGACCGGGGCGGCTACACCGAACAGCTCAAGGTAATCGGCGAAACCGAAAAAACAGGCACCGTAGTCAAATTTAAGGCCGACGGAGAAATCTTTCACGACATAAACTACGATTATGACACCCTTCTGGATCGCATGAGGGAACAGGCATTCCTGAACGGCGGAATCAAAATAGAAATTTCCGACATGAGAGAAGAAGAAAACGGGGGAAAGAAAAGAAGCGAAAGCCTTAAATACGACGGCGGAATAGTGGAATATGTGGACTGGCTTCAGGAAAAGCGGGGAGCCGACCGACTGCACCCTGATGTGATCTATATCAAAGATATAATGGACGATATCATGGTGGAAGCGGCTTTTCAGTATAACACCGATTTTAACAGCGAGGCTTTTCGCTCCTTCGCCAACAATATTCACACCGTAGACGGCGGCACCCATGAGCTTGCCTTTAAAAGGGCGCTGAATAAAGTGGTCAATGACTTTGTAAAAAAATACAAGGAAAAAGAAAACGAAAAGAAAAAGAGAGCAAAAAGCAAAAAGGACGAGGACAAAAAAGACGAATTCACAGCCATAAGCGGCGAAGCGATAAGAGAAGCAATCAACGCCGTTATCTCCGTAAAGCTTCCCGAATGCGAATTTGAGGGTCAGACCAAGGGCAAATTGGGCAATCCCGAAGTAGGGCCCGTAGTGTACAAGATAGTGAGCGAAAAGCTTACCTATTATTTTGAGGAACACCCGGAAACCGCACAGGCAATAGTAACCAAGGCCATAAACGGTCAGGCGGCGCGGGACGCGGCCAAAAAGGCCATGGAAGCGAAGCGGAAATCTGCCGCCGACGGAGCGGGGCTTCCCGGAAAATTAGCGGACTGCTACGACAAGGATATAGAAAAAACCGAAATATATATTGTAGAGGGAGACTCGGCGGGTGGCTCCGCAAAGCAAGGGAGAAACAGCCGCTATCAGGCCATTCTGCCTTTATGGGGAAAAATGCTGAACGTGGAAAAAGCAAGAGTGGATAAGGTTTACAACAACGAAAAGCTTATCCCTGTGGTAAAAGCATTGGGCACGGGAATCGGAGACGATTTCGATCTAACAAAGCTCAGATACGGAAGAGTCGTTATTATGGCCGATGCCGACGTAGACGGAGCGCATATCAGAACACTTCTGCTGACCTTCTTTTTCAGATTTATGCGCCCGCTTGTGGAAGAAGGACATGTTTATCTTGCACAGCCTCCACTGTTTAAAGTAAGCAGAGGAAAACAGGTAAGATACGCCTTCTCCGATGACGAAAGAGACGGGTATATAAAAGAACTTCAAGGAGAGACAAACTCCAGGGTGGACGTTCAGCGCTATAAAGGCTTAGGTGAAATGGATCCCGCCCAGCTCTGGGAAACCACAATGAACCCCGACACAAGAACAATGCTTCAGGTGACCCTTGACGACGCGGCAAAAGCCGATTTGACCTTCTCGATTCTTATGGGAGACAAGGTGGAGCCGAGACGGGAGTTTATTGAAACCAACGCGCAGTATGTAGAAAACTTAGATATATGAAAAAAACGATGCAGCTTCATATCATCTTGCCTTATAAAAGGAGATACAAATGAACAGCAAACGCTCAAACGAAAAAATAATCCAAATCCTCTCCGAAATGGAGCCTATACACGACGAAACCGACGAAGAACGGAAAGCCCGCGAAAAAATGGCGGAGGAAGCAATAAGAAAAGTGGAGGAAGAAGCGCCTTTGGCATTTCCGAGAAAAGTGGCGGGAATAATCTGCGTTGCTTTATGGCTGTTTTCCCTTATCGCTCTTATGTTCGGGTTCGGTGAAATAGGCGTACTGCTTCCGTTTATGCTTTTGGCTTTGGGAGCAGTTAGCGGGCTTAATATCCCCGTGTTTATTAAAAAAGGAAAAATTTTTGATGCGGTAGTAGCGGTAATAGCATGTGCGATTTGCATATTGTTTGCCTTGGGGATACTCTTTGTGGGTGGAAACCGTTAACCGATACAATAAAAAAAACGGCAAAGCGGCGGTTTTCCGCTCATCTCGGTTCTCACCGCCGCTTATGCCGCAGCGTTATAAATCCAAGAAAGGACAATACACCTGAATGGAAAAATTTGAAATAAAATATACTAATACTCTTCCCGAAATAGAAACCGGATACAAGCTCTTTCAGCGAAAATACATGCTTAAACGCAGCATAATTTTTACCGTAGTCTATTCGATAGCCGCCGCAATAGGCATAGACTTTTTAGTCCACAGCGTAATGGAAGGCAATTACGGGAATATGGCGGGCTACATACTATTGGTAATAGGACTCGGAATGATATTCTCCACATGGGCGCGTCCGTACTATGCCAGAAAAAAGCTTATGAAAACCCTTGAAAGTTTTGGAGACGAAAAATATTCCGCAAAATTCGAGGACACAAGAATTGTCATCGATACTGAAATACTCCCGGAAGAAGAAACGGAAACCGTAGCCGTGACTCCAAACGGAGTAATGACCATGGATCAGGATATGGAGATTCCCGAAGAGCAAAAAATAACCCATGACAAAACAAAAATAGAGCTGAGATCAAACACTCTCGATTCAATGGAGACAAACGAACTGTTTCTGCTGTTTCTTAACCGCTCTCTTATATATATTTTTCCGAAAAGATGCCTTTCCCAAGAGGAGATTGGAAAGGTAAAGAGCTATTTTGAAGATAAAAATATATAAACTTCTTCAAAAGAACTCGGTACAAATCCGTTAACACAAGTTATAATAAAAATCTCAACAGAAGGAATTAAGTTTGAAAGAACCCCGTAAGTTGTGTTCTCTCAGACCCATTGCGTTTGCGGCTTCGGCATATACTGCCAAAGGCGCAAACACTTCCTCAAAAGGAAAGGAATGGTCATAAAATAATGGACGAACAGCAGACCTCAACAGAAAAGCTTATACAAGTGGATATCGATAAGGAAATGAGAAACTCATTCCTTGAATATTCAATGTCGGTAATAGTACAAAGAGCGCTTCCCGATGTAAGAGACGGCTTTAAGCCCGTACACAGGCGTATAATCTATACAATGGACGAAGCGGGAAACACTTATGAGCACCCTTACCGAAAGTGCGCATACACTGTAGGCGAGGTTTTGGGTAAATATCACCCCCACGGCGACTCGTCAGTATATGAAGCTATGGTAAGACTTGCTCAGGATTTCAGTCTCCGCTACCCGCTTGTGGACGGTCACGGAAACTTCGGCTCCATAGACGGAGACCCCCCTGCCGCCTACCGTTACACGGAAGCACGTATGAGCAAGATCGCGGGGGAAATGATGTCCGATATCAACAAGGACACCGTCGACTTCGGCACTAACTATGACGATAAGATACCCGAACCGAAGGTTCTCCCCAGCCGCTTCCCCAATCTTCTGGTAAACGGAAGCACAGGTATCGCCGTAGGCATGGCCACCAATATCCCGCCTCATAATCTGATAGAATCCATTGACGCTATCAATATGGTAATAAACGACAGGGATATCCCCCCCGAACAGCTTATGACCGTAATAAAAGGCCCCGACTTCCCCACAGGCGGAATAATAATGGGCAGAGCGGGAATTAGAAGCGCGTATATGACCGGCAGAGGAAAAATCACTTTAAGAGGCAGAGCGGAAATAGTCGAAGAAAGTACCCATACAAGAATAGTTGTTACCGAAATACCCTATATGGTAAACAAATCGAGACTGCTGGAAAACATAGGCATGCTTATGCGCGACAAGCGTATAGAGGGTATCTCCGTGCTCCGTGACGAAAGCGACAGAAACGGTATGAAGATCGTTATGGAGCTTAAAAGGGACGCCAACGCAAACGTAGTGCTTAATAAGCTGTATAATTATACTCAATTGCAGGATACGGTGGGGGTAATTCTTATAGCCTTGGTGGACGGCCAGCCCAAAATACTGACCCTTAAAGAAATAATCACGAATTACATCGACTTTCAAATAGAGGTTATCCGCCGCAGAACAAACTATGACCTGAGAAAGGCGAAGGAAAGAGCGCATCTGCTTCAAGGCTTCATGCTTTGTATTGACAATATAGACGAGGTGGTATCGATTCTCCGCTCAAGCAAAAGCATTCCCGAAGGCAAGGAAAGACTTATGGAGCGATTTAAGGAAGCGGATCTTTCCAACCTCCTTCACCGCGCAATGGACGATCAGTATAAGGATATCGTTTTTGAGCACACAATAGGGCTTTCCTCGGAACAGGCGGACGCTATCGTACAAATGCGTTTAGGTCAGCTTACGGGTCTTGAACGGGAAAAAATCGAGGCGGAATTAGCCGAATTGATGAGCAAAATAAAGGAGTATATGAGCATACTCTCCGACGAGGCAAAAGTGCTTAAGGTCATTTCCGAGGAGCTTGAAGTAATAAAGAAAAAGTACGGCGATGAAAGGCGCACAAGCATAGAGGACGTAAGCGGCGAGGTGGATATAGAAGACCTGATCCCCGTAGATCGGAAGAGCGTCGTGTAGGGAAAGAGTGTGCACGGACGTGGG
>CANDLP010000127.1 GCA_947385505.1 uncultured Clostridia bacterium | reverse complement strand
AGGGGCGGAAAATGTCCAAGTCATTAGGCAACGGCATCGACCCTCTGGAGGTTATCGAGCAGTACGGTGCGGACGCGTTAAGGCTTACTTTGCTTACGGGCAACGCTCCGGGCAACGATATGCGCTATTCCGAAGCCAAGCTTAATAACAGCCGCAACTTTGCCAACAAGCTTTGGAACGCTTCAAGGTATATCTTAATGAATTTGCCCGAGGATATGACTAAGGCAGCGCTCCCCGAAAATCTCACTATAGAGGATAAGTGGCTGTTATCCCTTTACAACGAGCTTGTTAAGGACGTAACCTATAACATAGACGCGTATGAATTCGGCATAGCCAGCGGCAAGGTTTACGACTTTATCTGGGACGTTTACTGCGACTGGTACATTGAACTTACCAAGCCGAGGATCGCCGAAGGGGGAGATACGGCGAAAGCGGCGCAGAATGTTCTGGTTTATGTAATGGCGGGGCTGCTTAAGCTGCTTCACCCCTTTATGCCCTATATTACCGAGGAAATATGGCAGTCTATGCCCGTCGAGGATCAGCCGGAAAGCATTATGATCTCCGAATGGTGCAAATACGACGAAAAGCTTTGCTTCCCCAAGGAGCAGGAGGATTTCGGCAAAATAATCGACGCGGTAAAAGCAATAAGGGTACAGAGAAGCGAATTGAATGTTCCTCCCTCCAAAAAAGCTTCTTTGGAAATAGAGACTAAAGATAAAGCGCTTTTTGAAGCCTGCGGCGTATTCTTTACACGTCTGGCGGGCGCCTCATCGGTTGAGGTTAAGGAAAAGGTTGAAAATACCGAAGGAAAAATGACCGCCGTTACCGCCGCGGCAAGGCTGTTTATGCCGAAAGGCGAGCTGGTTGATGCGGAGAAGGAAGCGGCAAGGCTGGATAAGGAGATCAAGGGGGTACAGAAGGATATTGATTTCTTAAGCAAAAAGCTGAATAATCCGGGATTTTTGGCTAAGGCGCCTAAGGAGCAGATTGAGAATGAGAGGGCGAAATTGGCTAAGGCGGAGGAGAAGATGAGGAAATTGCTTCAGAAATAATTTTGATTGAATAAACGATAAAAATTGACTTTATATAAGCCTTTTAAATTACCGCCTGCGCTTTTTGCCGTATAAATCGGAAGCGCAGGCTTTTTTTAACCCGTTTTTTAAAACTCAATCAATGATTGAATACTATACAACCAATTGATAATTTACTTTTAAAATTTTATATGATATACTTTAATCACATCAATGAATAATTATTATGGGAATTCCCGGAAAGGGCTTATATGAATTTACAGCTTGGAGAAAAAATAAAAGAATTAAGAAAGCGTGATGGAAGAACCCAAGAGGATTTAGCCAAAGCGCTTGATATTACCTGTCAGGCGGTTTCACGCTGGGAAATGAACGGGTCATATCCCGATATGGAGCTAATACCGGCTATTGCCAATTATTTCGGAATTTCCATTGACGAGCTTTTCGGCTACGAGTGTGAACGTGATAAAAAGGTCAATGAAATAATCGCCCGAATTAACGATTTGCATATTACCGCCCGCAGTGACAGCGAATGGGTAGATGATAGCATTTTTTCTTTGCGGGAGGGACTTGCCGAGTTCCCCTGTAACGAAAAGCTGCTGATGTGCCTTGCCGATACGCTTTCCG
The DNA here is from genome assembly GCA_947385505.1 of uncultured Clostridia bacterium. Classification (GTDB taxonomy): domain Bacteria; phylum Bacillota; class Clostridia; order Oscillospirales; family Ruminococcaceae; genus Ruminiclostridium_E. The sequence continues at coordinate 5,249 of CANDLP010000127.1, read as the reverse complement.
AAGCAGGGTGGAGAAAGTATGGCGAACGGCTCTATTACAATGACGAGGGATATCAGGTACACGACAGCGGAAGCCACAGAAAAAACGAATATTGGGCGGAAGCGATAAAAATTTGTGAGAATCTTATAGAAATTACTCATGACAGCGGTATTTTTACCAATGCCGTACGGATACTTGTATTGCTTTACAGAAATATCGGCGAATACGAAAAAGGCGTAAATCTTGCAAAGCGTATGCCCGAAATTTCACAGTCCCGTGAAATAATGATGACATATTCCTCAGACGAAAAGAAACGAGCCGAATATACGGGCCGCGCCCTTTTAGCGCTTGCTGCCGAATTTGCTCAGCAGCTTATTCAAGGGCTTATGGTAAATCTTGATAATTTTAAATCGGATATGCCTATCAAAAAAATTGAGGGGGCAATAAACCTTTTTTCGCTTATATGTGACGATGGAAATTACGGTGAATATAACGGCAAATTGATACAGCTTTATTTGTATCTTTCAAGGGTACAGTGGGAAAGGGGGTATCATGATGAAGCTTTTTCTTCTCTTGATAAAGCTCTTAACCACGCAAAAATGCTGGAAAGTCTGCTTGACGGAAAAGAGCATTATTTTACTGCGCCGCTTATTTCGCTTGTCAAATGCAAATCGGGCGAATTTACAAATATAGCCGCTTCGCTTCCCGACGACTGGCCCTTCTGGTGCTGCCCCGATTATTCAAAGGTTGACAAAGAAATCAAGTCGGATCCGCGTTGGGATAAATGGGTCGAAAAAACCAAAGGTTGATTTAACTATATTTTTTCTTTATGAGGTATTACAACAATACCTCATAAAATTTTTTCAAGTAATCAATACCGATAATTCCCAAAATTTTCTCATTGACATTCCCTTAATTGGCTGATATAATATAACTATCATAAAAACCGACAAAATCCGAGACATTTAAGAAAATTTTTTCATATACGGTGATACATATTATGCTTGAAAAAAATATTAAACTCCTCATTATACCGATCCTGCTGTCGGCGGCATTAAGCCTTGCCGCGTGCAGCGCCCCCTCGGAAACTGCGGAAGGAAATACGCCGCCTACGATTGCCGGCACGGAAAAATCTGCCGAAGAAAGCGAAAAAAGCTCCGAATCCGAATCTACTAAAAACGCTTCAGAAGATAAAAAAGAAACCGCCGACTCTAAAGAAACAACAACTGTCCAAGAAACGGAAAATGCCGAACAGGAGGAATCAACACAACCCGCCGAAACAACCAATGTATTCTCCGAAACCGCTTTGGAGGCGGTCACGGAACAAACTGCCGAGGTCAATGAGATTATACCCGTTTCTGAACCCGTTACGGAATCAACCTACGACGCTTTATCAGAACCTCACTCGGAACAATCACTACCGCCGATTTCAACAACCGCTCCTGCGCCCATAACCACAACAACAACCATAACCGTTCCCTCTGTTTCCATAACGGAAAACATACTGCCAACGGAAACTCAGCCCTTGCCCACAGAACCGCCGTCAACCGAACCTGTTTCTGAACCTGTTCCCGATTTTACTCCGGAACCTGTTGCGGAGCCCACAGCTGAAGCGCCTTCCGACCCTGCTTTGACAGGGGGAAGATATGGACAAAGATACTGCACGGAAACAGAACGTGATTTTGCGGACAGGGTATTTGAACTCACAAATGCGGAAAGAGCCAAAGAAGGGCTTCCGGCGTTTGAAAAAATGGATATTCTGAAAACCGTGGCGCTTACAAGAGCATGGGAGCTTACAGTTGAATACCGCGCGGATCATACCCGCCCTGACGGCACAACTTGTACAGGGGCTTTTAACGAAAACGGTATTGTTTACGGAGGCTGGGGCGAAAATATTGCCGCAGGACAAGATTCCCCCGAAAGCGTTGTGGAAGCGTGGATGAACAGTCCCTCCCACCGTGCCGCTATTCTGAACAAGGATTATACCTATATGGGAGTAGGCTATTATTACATAAAAGATGATTACCAGAGTTACTATCATTTCTGGACCCAGGAATTCTATCACTATTGAAAACACAGGTTATATGCTTTTACGGAAGGTTGGCTGTTTTTCGTAAAAGCTGAAAAATTGCCTGTCGAAACAGGCGGGGACATTTTGAGAAAAATGAGGGTATTGCTTTTCCCTCGGTTTTGACATTGAAAGGAATGTTAAATGGCTGAATTGCTGAAAGTTTTAAAAATTTTATGTATAAGTGCGTTTAAAGTTCTTTGCCGTATGAGGTATAAGGGCTTATACGCTTTTTTAAGCGGAGTTATGGTGTTCTCCGTCTGTTTCGCCGGAAAAGGCGAGGTTCACGGCGAAATTGCCCACAACAATGCTGCGGCTGCCTGTGAAGCCTTAGTTATGGCGGGTGAGACCGCACCGGTTTCGGACCGTTTTTTGGGAGCAAAAAAGGTGAAAGCTCAGCGCGTGCCTTATGATGTTTACCCCGACGGCGCTTCCGCGCTCAGCATGAATAGCGCGGGTAACGCGAATAAAGTAAATAACGCCATTTATGACGGTTCCGAAGCTTACGGCGGCATTGAATCGGTTGACGCTTATCAGGAAATCGATTTGATTCCGTCGGACAGTACCGATTCCCATAATCCCGATAATTCCGATATTTTTGATTCGGGAACAATTACAGATACCGATTCCGAGCAATATTCAGACCTCATATCCGACAGCGGTACGGACGGAGACCAAAACGACATAAATGCTCCCAAGGAAAAAGAAGAGGAAGAAACCGCAGCAGACGAAAAGCCCGACGAAAGGTGGACGGAAACCGAAACAAGCGGAATAAAGTATATAAACACCGACAAAATATACAGCCGCGCCGCTGCCATTGAAGGCTCCGAAAAAATAAACCTATACCGAATAAACGACACGGTAAAAGTCACGGCCAAAACCGATACCCACTATTATAAAACGGAAAGCGGCGAATTTATCCACGAGGATTACATAAGCGAAGAAGAAACCCAGAAGTGGATAGAATCTCCTGTCAAAGGAATAATGTACATAAGAAAAGACGGAATATACAGCCGCGAGGAAGCAATAGAGGGGTCGGTCAAGCTAAATCAATATAATATTAACGAAACGGTGAAAATAACTGCCCTGACAGACACTCATTATTACAAAACGGAAAACGGCGAATTTATCCATGAGGATTACCTGAGTGAAGAAGAAACCCCGAAGTGGATCGAATCCCCCGCAGAAGGAGTAATGTACGTCAGCAGCGACGGCATTTACAGCAGAGAAGAAGCGATAGAAGGCTCCTCCAAAGTAAACCGTTACAGTCTTAACGATACCGTAAATGTTAAAGCGAAAACAAATACGGGATATTGTAAATTGGAAAGCGGCGAGTTTATCCATTCGGATTTTCTCAGCCATACCGAGACAGTCGAATATCCAATAAGCGGCAATTACGGACAAAGGGCGCAAACAGACCGTGAAAAGGAGCTTGCCCGCCAGATGTTTGAAGCTGTAAACGCGGTCAGAGCCGAATACGGATTAAAGCCATTCAAGCAGCTTGACAGCCTTACCGCCGCCGCTGCCGAAAGAGCGTGGGAGGTTACCTTTAACACCTCCCATACACGCCCCGACGGCACAAAGTGCTTTACCGTACTGGACAGGTACGGACTTTCAAACCCCTCCTCCAAAGCGGAGAATATTGCAAAATGGTATCCCTCCGCAGAGAAGGTGGTAAGCTGTTGGATGAACGATTATGCCCATAGAGTAAATATTCTGGGAGATCATGAATATATGGGCGCGGGGTGCTACTATATTGAGGGGGATTATTACGGATATTACTGGACGCAGATTTTCTATACCCCTTAAAATTCCCGCAAAAGTATTATTATGCCCCTGAAAATTATGTGAAAAGGCGGAATCACCTTTAAAAAAGGCGGTTCCGCCCATTTTTGTAATCTATTTACCATTGCAATTTTAACAAATTTGGTGTATAATATATTTTATCGGGCGGAAAAGCTCGCATGTTTTACGTGTTTCAAAAGAAAGGGAATAAGTTTGATACTAATCCCTTTTTGACCTGTGGATATTGCGTCAGGTAAAAAGAGATTGGTATGAAAGAATTTGGACAAACGGGTTCTTTCAAACCCGTCGCGTTTGTGCTTTTGGCACAAACACTTCCTCAAAAGGAAAGGAAAGGTTATAAATATATGTTCCATATCGGACTTGACGTTGGATCGACAACGGTAAAAATAGTTATCCTTGACGAAAACGGCAAAACCGTACATAAAAAATATCAAAGACATTATTCGGATATCAAAAAAACCTTAGCCGAAGTGCTGACCGAAGGCATAGATAAAATCGGCGAAAGCGGAGCCACTGTGGCGGTAACGGGAAGCGGCGGTATAAACGTGGCTAAGTGGCTGGATATTCCGTTTGTTCAGGAAGTGACAGCCGGAGCAGTGGCAATTGAAAAGCTTATCCCGCAAACCGACGTAGCCATAGAATTGGGCGGCGAGGACGCTAAGATAACCTATCTTAAGGGCGGGATAGAGCAGCGCATGAACGGCACCTGCGCAGGCGGCACGGGCGCTTTTATAGACCAGATGGCGGCATTGCTGAATACCGACATAACGGGGCTTAACGAGCTTGCCAAAAAAGCGGAGACTATTTATCCGATTGCCTCCCGCTGCGGCGTATTCGCCAAATCCGACATTCAGCCCCTTCTGAACGACGGCGCAAAGAAAAGCGACGTAGCAGCTTCGGTGTTCCAGTCGGTGGTGAATCAGACTATAAGCGGCTTGGCGTGCGGAAAACCCATAAGAGGAAAAGTCGCCTTTCTGGGCGGACCGCTCCATTATCTTTCCGAGCTTAGAAAGCGTTTTATTGTAACATTGAACCTTACGGAGGACGAAATAATCTTTCCTGAAGACGCTAATCTTTTTGTGGCGACGGGCGCGGCATTGTCAGACAGCAGGGGCGAGATTGAAACCTCCGCCTTAAGGAAAAAAATAGAAGGGTTATCCGCCATACAGACTCATGAGGTTGAAAGGCTTGCCCCTCTCTTTAAAGATGAAAAGGAGAAACAGGAGTTTTTGGAGAGACACGCCAAGGCGATAATTCCTACCGCCGACCTTAGCTCTCACAAAGGAAAATGTTATTTAGGCATAGACGCAGGTTCCACGACAACCAAAGCCGCCCTTATAAACGAAAAGGAGATCGGAAGAGCGTCGTGTAGGGAAAGAGTGTGCACGGACGTGGG
>CANDLP010000126.1 GCA_947385505.1 uncultured Clostridia bacterium | reverse complement strand
CGCGATGACGCTCCGTGACTGGAGTTCAGACGTGTGCTCTTCCGATCTAAACCCACAGAGTCATCTTCAGGATAATCAAAGGTAAAAGCCAGTCCGCTTGCTGTAAGCAATGTATGATAAATGCTTTCCTGATGCATTCTGACGGATTGACCGTGACAATTGCCGCAGCGCTTGCAGTATGTTCCCTTTGGATTGCACCAATAGAGTGTATCGTCTGTGTATTCCTTTGCACAGCAGATTGCACTGGAAAGTGCAGCGATAAAACCGTTTGATTCGGCTCCCGACGGAAATGGAGGAATGACAAGTTGCTTTTTCATTCAGATACTTCCTTTCATTTGTTATCTTCATTTTTGTTAATTCTGTTCTTTCACATATCAGCGGTATTTACACGGTTATTTTTATTTACACCAATGTTAAGATACAATTTATAAATTCTTTCTCGCTTTATTTCCACATGCCATGCAAAATATTCTTTAGGCACGTCCGCCGTTTCAATAAATTCAGCGCCAAGCTGTTCAATAGTTTTATAAGATGAAATATTATTTTCGGCACATGTAAGGATAAGTTCCTCCATTTTATGCGCCAATGCCACTTTTAATATCAGTTGACAAGCGATAAAAGCATAATGATTTCCTCTGTATTCCGGAAAAACTTCATATCCTATATTGCCGTTGTAGTAAGTATGAAAATTATATCCGATACGTAAGCTTATTTTTCCCACCAATATGTCATTCACGTAAATTCCCCAATAATAGAACGGAAGCAGTGTATCATCGCCCGGATATTTTTCTAATATTTCTAAGGTCATATTGTCTTTTTTTATAAGTTCAAAGTCTTCTTTAAATTCAATCATTTTTTTACCAAATATTTTTTATTGATATATTTACAGCTCTTTTACTAATTTAACCTTTAAAGGACGCTTTGTAAGAAACTCTGCATTCTTATCCATCGTTGTTTTAGGATGCTGATATATATCGATAGCTACTGTTATTGGTTCATCAATAACAAATAAGTATCCTTTCTCTGTACCATTGTGAGCTATAGTTCCTTCATCATCATATGACAATTTGGTAGGTTGATGTGAAAAAGCCTCAGCCAGCTCTTTCCATTGAGTAATTGTGCTGCCCTCTCTTAGAACATCGAATATTATATTAGAACCATGATACCATACTCCTTTAGGTTTTATCTCAATCTGCATATACTTTCCTCCATCAAAAAATTGGTTTTGTCAAACGCCTACATGATTGCTTCCGTTCTATTATTGGGGAATTATTGCTTATATTATAATCATTAACCATTTGGATTGTAATTTTATCCACAATCCAAATGCTTCAGCTTTGCCGAAGTACCGCGCAGACGGCGTTTAAACCGAGTGAGTTTTGCTCCCTCACCACGCCGCTTTAGCGGAATGATATTTAAAAAATAGATAGACTATTTTTTAAATGGTTATTAGTGTTACTTGACATACAAGAGCGCAAAAGTAACGAGTGCTTTTGCGCTTTCATAGTGTTGAAATGTCCTTTTTATCTTATTTTATGATTTTTCCTATACCCTTTGTCCTGCTCTTTTTGCGTATTTCAGGTTCAGATCCGCCTCGGTCTGTAAAAATGCGGTCTTGCTCCTCCGTTTCTTCGGGAAGCTCCGGATTTCTCATTCCTCTTGATTCATAGTATGGATTTACTATATACTTCTGAATTACCGGATAGCAATTAAACGCATACAAGAACATCATCCAAGAAAAAGGCAGGAATGGTAAAACCAAAGTGGAGTATGGGAAAAACATCATTATAAGTACTATAAAAATAACCGATACAATGAAATTGATTATATTTACCTTAATACCCATAACTGTCAGCAGGAGCGAATTTTTGATTATCTTTCCCAGCGGAAGAGTAAGGCTCACTATTTCAAGATAAATGTAAAAATGCGCCATAAACACATATACAGCTATTGCGACGGTTATCAGCACAAAGGCGAAATTACCCGCAGACGGATCAAACTCCAGAGCCTGAATATAATAAGCAGCTCCGTAAATAAAAACAGTAAAAAACAAAATGTCAAAAATACCAACCGCTAAAGCCTGACGAAAATTGTTTTTAAAGGCTTTTTTAAATTCATCAAAAAGAAATATGGGCTTTTCCAAGGTGAATTTTCTCATGAGCTGCATTGTTGCAGCGGTAGCGGGACCGAAAAGCACTACTGCCGGAATGCACAAAAGCAGAAAATAACTGTTTCCCGTTTCCCCTATCAGTATAAAAGCAGCCAAAACAAGTAACAAGCCGCTAAACGTAAAATACATTATATTTACCGTAAGCAGCTTCCAGAATTTTGAAGCAAACTGCTCCCAAAATTTAAAAAAGGGCTTTTTCTTTGGCGCGTTTTTTGCAATGCCCTTTCCGGAGTTATTGTAGTTATAAAAAAATGCCAATTTTTATCCAACTTTCCGCAAAAATGCTTTTTTATATATCAATTTATTATACTACTTTTTAATGTGTATTGCAATGCTGTACAGGTGAAAATATGCTGAAAATTGAAAAAAGTGTATAACATTAAAATGCCAAAGTGCGGCATTGCACTTTATACAATACCGCACTTTTATATTTATATTAAATTATTTTTTAGAGGTAAAACCTTCCCAATCCTTAAGGAACCTTTCAATACCGTTATCGGTCATGGGATGCTTAACCATCTGCAAAAGCACATTCATGGGAACAGTGGCGATGTGACAGCCTAATCTTGCAGCAGCGGTAACGTGAATGGGATTTCTTATGGAAGCGGCGATAATTTCGGTGTCAATTGCGGAAGCGTTGAAGATATCAACAATTTCCTCAATAAGCGCCATTCCCTCCATTCCTATATCGTCAAGTCTTCCCAAGAAGGGACTTACAAAAGTTGCTCCCGCTCTTGCCGCCAAAAGCGCCTGAGCGGCGGAAAAAACTAAGGTAACGTTGGTCTTGATTCCCTTTGCCGTAAGCTGTTTGCAGGCCTTTAATCCTTCCTCGCACATGGGAAGCTTTATAACAATATTCTTGTTGATTGCGGCAAGAGGCAGCGCTTCCTCTACCATTTTGTCGGCCTCCAATGAAATAACCTCAGCGGAGATGGGACCGTCAACTATGCCGGTAATTTCGGTCACTACTTCCTTAAAATCTCTTCCCTCTTTGGCAATAAGAGAAGGGTTGGTGGTAACGCCGCAGATAATTCCCATATCGTTAGCTCTTCTAATGTCAGCCACATTTGCGGTATCGATAAATAATTTCATTTTGTTTTATTCCTTTCAGATGTAATTAATATATTTACAGCGCCGCCAGATCGTCGAAACATGACTTCATGGCGGGGTAAAGCTTTTTGTAAACAGCGTATACCTTTTCGTATTCCGCCGTGTTTTCTTCAACGGGATTCTGAATCTTATCGGGAAGTATAACAGCCTTGCAGGCTTCGGGTACAGTTGCATAAATCCCCGCGCCCACCGCCGCTAAAAGGGCTACGCCTAAAGCGGGGCCTTCCTTGTTCTGAGTGGTCTTTACCTGACAGCCGTAAAGATCCGCAAGCATCTGACGCCACAAAGGCGAACTTCCGCCTCCGCCGCAGGCCATCATATCGGTAACGTTTATTTTCATTTCACGCATTACTTCTACGCAGTCCCTAAGAGAGTAAGAAACGCCCTCCATTACCGCTCTTATCATATCTTTTTTCTTGTGCATTGTTGACAATCCCACAAATGCTCCTCGGCAGTTAGGATCAAGATGAGGCGTTCTCTCCCCGTTAAGGTAAGGCATATACAACAGCTTATTTGCGCCGATAGGCACATCCATAGCCGCTTTATCGGTGAGATAATACGGGTCTACACCCATATTTAAAGCGGTTTCCATTTCGCTCCAGCACAAATTGTCCCTGAACCATTTCAGCGACAAACCCGCGCTTTGAGTAACACCCATAACATGCCAGCAGTTAGGTACGGCGCAGCAGAAGGTATGTACCCTTCCCTTCTTGTCAATGGAGATATCGCTGGTGTGCGCAAAAACCACACCGCTTGAACCTATTGTGGTAAAGGCCTTTCCGTCTTCTACAACTCCGGTTCCCACAGCGGCAGCGGCATTGTCGCCCGCTCCGCCTACAACGATGGTTCCTTCGGCAAGACCGGTAAGCTCCGCTACCTGTTTGGTTATTTTTCCCGTAACATCGGGGCTTTCGTATACCTTCGCAAGCAGCGACTTATCTATTCCCAGTTTGTCTAACACTTCATCGGACCAACAGCGGTTGGGGATATCCAAAAGCTGCATGCCGGAAGCGTCGGATACTTCGGTTGCATATTCGCCGGTGAGCATAAACCTGATATAATCCTTTGGGAGAAGGATATGGCGGCACTTTTCGTAGTTCTGAGGTTCGTTGTTTTTTACCCACATTATTTTTGCGGCGGTAAAACCCGTAATGGCGGGGTTTGCGGTTATTTCGATCAATCTTTCCGCCCCAACCTTGTCGGTGATCTCCTTCACCTCGTTGGCGGTGCGCTGGTCACACCAGATAATGCTTCGGCGAATAACCTTATTGTCTCCGTCAAGCATTACAAGACCATGCATTTGTCCCGAAAGACCTATTCCTTTTATGTCGGAGGGCGTTGCCCCGCTGTCCTCAATAACCTGTTGGATACCGTTTACAACAGCGTTCCACCAATCGAGAGGATCCTGTTCCGCGTAACCGTTGCGGGGAGTGTATAAGGGATATTCATAAGTCGCCGAGGAAACGGGAACTCCGTCCTCGGAAAACAGCACTGTTTTAGTACCGGATGTTCCTATATCAATACCTAAAATATAAGCCAATGTTTTTTGTCCTTTCGTAATTTTATTTATTCGTCATAAAAACCTTTTTTAAGTCTGTCAGCAGTATGAGGACTGACATAAACGGGAAATCTTCCGGTGCGCTCCGTTGTTTGTCCGTTAAGCATTCCCGTGTGAATACTCATATGACGAAATTGTATAAGCACTAAATCCATTCGCGTAAATTCACAGCCGACAGGACATTCATACAGTTCCTTATCCGTCAAGGCGTCAAAATAAGCGAAAGTTTTTTGCTTTACTTTTTCAAGGTAACTCAGAAGTTCATTGTCGCTTAACTCCACACTGCACGGATTATCAGGATTATCTATTCCGTCCTCGTGAAAAGTCGGTTCCTCATAATCAAAAGGATTGAAAAACCATTTATCCGCCGAATGAATTGTGTGATAAACATATCTCCACGCAGGCGTTCCACATACAAGCGCGTTTCTGTCATATGTCTTTAAAGCTGTTTCAAGATTAAGATAATTTGCCGCGACTTGCTCTCTGATAATTTCGCACAGTGTTTTCATACTATTTTACCCCGTTAATCGGAGAAAAGAACGTTATTGAGAATGCTTTCAAGCATTTCCTGACGTCCGCTTGCAACAGAAGAAATAACATCGCCCTTTTCAAGCGCATACTTTTCAAGCTCGGCCATTTTTGCTTTGCCGGAAATAATATCGGCGCCGATACCGGTTTTCCAGCTTGCGTATCTGTCTTCGACAAACTTTTCGATTCTGCCGTCCTTAATAAGCTTATCCGCCAAACGCAGACCAAGAGCAAAGGTGTCCATACCCGCAATATAGCTGTAGAAAATATCCTCCGGAGTAAAGGAACCGCGGCGCGCCTTGGAATCAAAGTTAAGTCCGCCATTGGTAAATCCGCCCGCCTTAAGCACTTCGTACATACAAAGTACCGCGTCGTAAATGTTTGTCGGGAACTGATCTGTATCCCATCCCAAAAGCATATCGCCCTGGTTTGCGTCAATGGAGCCGAATACGCCGTTTTCACGGGCGACGCGAAGCTCATGCTGGAAGGTATGACCCGCCAATGTGGCGTGGTTAGCCTCAATATTCATCTTGAAGTCGCCAAGCAAATCATACTTGCGCAGGAATCCGAGAACAGTGGCTGTATCAAAATCATACTGATGCTTTGTAGGCTCCTTGGGCTTAGGCTCAATATAGAAATCACCCTTAAATCCGATGGAACGCGCGTATTCAACAGCCATTTTCATCAGTCTTGCCATATTGTCCTGTTCAAGACCCAAATTCGTGTTAAGCAATGTTTCGTAACCTTCGCGTCCGCCCCAGAAAACGTAGCCGTTGCCGCCAAGCTTTACGGTAAGATCGATAGCCTTTTTGATCTGTGCCGCCGCAAACGCGAAAACATCCGCGTTAGGTGCGGTACCCGCGCCGTGCATATAACGGGGGTTATTAAAGCAGTTGGCAGTGCCCCAAAGAAGCTTCTTTCCGGATTTATCCATTAAATCCTTTAAAAGATCGGAAATTTCATCAAGACGGGCATTAGTTTCCTTTAAAGAAGCCGCTTCGGGAGCAATATCCCTGTCGTGGAAGCAGTAATAGTCCACAGAAAGCTTATCCATTATTTCAAAAGCGGCATAAGCCTTGTTTCTGGCAATTTCCATCGGATCACTGCCGCACCATTTTTTATCCGCGGTACCCACACCGAACATGTCCGTTCCGTCGCCGCACATTGTATGCCACCATGAAAGCGCAAATTTAAGCTGCTCACGCATAGGTTTTCCGTTTATTATCTCATCTGGATTGTAGTACTTGAAAGCAAGAGGATTTGTTGAAGTCTTTCCTTCGTATTGGATCTTGGGAATGTTAAAAAATTCGCTCATCTGGAATTTCCTCCTAAAATGTTATCGTTTTCATTTTCGATCGCAAATGATCGTCCGTTACATAATATTGTAATATATTCCTTAACTTTTGTCAATAGAAATTTATGCGGTTTAAACAAATTTTTATTATAATTATATTGACCTTTACAGCCGATTGCTGTATAATTAAATCGGAAAGACGAAAAAATTATAATACTAATTTCTGTTTAAATAATATAGACATTGTCTATATTATTTAAACGCCGACCTTCGGTCGGCACCAAAATCTTCGATTTTGGTGAAATCAGTATTGAACTTTGTTTTCGGCGGCTAT
>CANDLP010000125.1 GCA_947385505.1 uncultured Clostridia bacterium | reverse complement strand
TTTAGTATAGATGAACAGCCTTTTGGTTTTAAACCAGCTTACCACATTATCCCATACCACAAAGCCGATTCCGCCCAGGAACACCAGCGCCGCTATAACTATATGCACTTGCGGCTTATCGAAGTATCCCGAAAGCCCCGTTCCTATTCCGAAAAGGTCAAGTCCGCCGTTGCAGAAGGCGGAAATGGCGGTAAAAAATGACATGAACACTCCGTAAGCCCCGTATTCCGGAACCAAAGTAAAGCACATAATTACCGCGCCCACAAACTCCAATATAAAAGTGTAGGTGCCTATTCTTATGAAAAGCCTTTTGGCGCCCACAAAACCGCTTACGCTGACTTCACCGGCAATCGCGTTGGCTTTCATAAGCCCCATTTTCCTGCCCAAAGCAAAGTTGAAAAACGTAAGGATAATTACCAGTCCGAGACCGCCGATCTGCGTCATGATCATCAGTACCCACTGTCCGAAAAGATTCCAGTGACTGAAGGTTTCCACAACCGTAATTCCCGTGGTTGTGGTGGCGGAAGCGGCGGTAAAGAAGCAGTCTATAAAATCTGTCCACTCTCCGCTTTTTGAAGAAATGGGCAGCCATAAAAGCACCGTCCCGGCTATTATTACAGCCAAAAGGCTAAGGGTAAGAGTTCTGGCGGGATTTGGCTGCTTAGCTTTTTTTGCTATAATCGGCATATTGCATCATTCCTTTTAGATAATGTATGGTATTTTTGCGAAACGGCCTTGAGAAGCTTTCAAGGTGTTTTCGGTTTCTTTCGTTTTTTCGGAAGCAGTCTCAATTTGCTGAGCGTCTGTCTGTTCCTCTCCGCCCGACTGTGACTGAGCGTAAGCTTTCGCTCTTTCTCCGTAAGCGTATACCTTATAATTATCGGTTTCGGCAAGCTGTACAAAAACAACTCTCGGCTGTCCCTCAAAGCGTATCATAACGTTATTAGGCACGATCACATAAGAGTCCTCGCGTATTTCCGAAGGCGCGTCGGCGGGGTACACTTTTATGTTCTGATTAAGATACTGGAGCATCATAATACAGCCTCTTCCGCAGGAATAAGCCGTAACCGGGGGCGCCTCGGCGGTATTGTAAATATAGGAAGAAAGCTTTACATACTCGGCGTTTTTATCCCTGCTTTCCGACGCTGAAAGAGGAAGGTAGCCGAACACCCCGTAAAGCGCCGAATATACGGAAATTATCGTAAGAAGAACGGATATATTGATTTTCTTGTATTTTTTTGAGCAGGAAACTATTACTATAAGCAAAGTCATCATACACATTGAGCAGCTGACCGCGGCGGTAAAGCCCGTAGAGGTGACTAAGCTTCCCGAATTTTCGCCGAACATTACCGGGTACAGCCCCAGCATAGGGCTTATGGTGGCGGAAACGGCGTTTAAAGCTGCCGTCCTTCCGGTAAAGTAAAATAACAAATATACCGCTCCCGAAACAATTATTCCCCCCAGTATATCGGTAAGCTTTAGCTCTTCAGTAAAAATATAAATAAACACAAGCATTACAGTAAACGGTATCACCCCGTCGAGGTACCGTCCGAATATAAGCGTGCTTTGGCTGCTTTCAAAGCTTTCGGCTCCAAAACGGTAAAATGCTCCCACTATCAAAGTAAACAAAGTTACAGAAGAGGTAAAGAATATAAACACCGCTCTTTCTCCGCCGAAAATCAAGGAAGTTTTATCTCCGCGGCTTTTCACAAGCGAAACAACAATCACTGTTAAAAGTGACAGTCCCAGCGCACCAAGCCCCCATGAAGCACAGACAAAATAAAAGCACTGAGAAACAAGAGCCGTAAAAAATCTTGAAATGCCGCCGTCCTTAAGCAATTCGGGAAGTCTCGCCAAAAAGTTTTCGGCGGTGTTTTGCAGCAAAGCGGGGTTATCAACTCCCCACAGCACGCTTTGAACAAGGTAATTTCCGAATACCGCCGCTGTCATAAACACAGCCAAGGAGAGGAAAAATGCCGGAAAATTAAGACTTTTTCTCTTAAGAACAAACCGTGACAGAAGCGAGGCTGTTATCACCGCCAAAATCGCGGCAATAAGCCTTTGATGAGCGCAATAAGCAAGTCCGCAGGAACATGCGAGAAGTATTGAAAAAAAGGTTCTCTTGCCTTTTTTATCTGATATTTCCGCCGAAATCAGCAGATAAAGCATAATAAACGGTATCAATACGGCGGCTGTTTCGTTCCAGATAAATTTGCTGTGCACCATACATGTCATCCAGCCGCCGCAGCAGCAGGCGGCAAATACAGCCTGCCACAGCTTTTTTACTCCAAGCTTAAGGCACAGAGTATAGACTATCAGCGGTATAAGGCTCATTAAGGCTCCGTTGGTAATCAGCATAACGCGGTACTGCACAAACGGATCGCGGGTTATCAGCATGGCGGGAATATACACAATGGATTGTAAAAAGCCGTAGTAATAGTCGCTTCGGCTCATTGCCGCCGACCAGTTGCCGCCGAGGAACATATTAGTCATAGCGGCGGCGGAAAATTCGTTGGGATCAATGGAGGGAAGATAGGAGGAAAAGGAAATAAGCAGATGCACGGCAAAAAAGACGAGATACAGAAGAAACTTTATACTTCTGTTTCCCGCCCCGCTCCGAATGCGCGACAGCAGTGTGATTTTTTCCGTGTTTTCCATGATATATCCTCGGTGTTTTTTTCCTTTTCCTTTAAAAACAGGTAAACCGCGGAAATTTATCCGCATATTTCCGTATCTTAATAGTATAACAGATTTTTGGGGAAAATGCAAGTGAAAGTTTTGAAAAGCAAAGGAAATCAAATTTCGTTAATAGTTTAAAAAATTAACCGCGGATCAAGCAAACAATTTGTATTTTTGTTTCTTTATAATTTTATTTACAAAAATTATTATTTACTGCATAGTATATTATTCCAACCAGATCCGCCAGCAGCCAGCCTATCGGGATAGACCACCAAATACCCAAAACTCCTATATCCGGCATTGACGATAGAATGTAGGACAAAATCACCCTTGTTCCTAAAGAAAAAACGGTGAGCACTAAAGACATACGCGGTTTTCCCAGCCCCCGATAAAATCCGTAAAGAAGAAACAAACACCCTATGCCGAAATAAAAAGCCCCCTCTATACGAAGATAGCGAACTCCCTCTTCAATTATCGCCGTTTCTTCCGCTTCCACAAACATCAGCATCAGCGGACGTGCAAATATGCAGACTAATGCGGATATCACCGCACAGAAACTCATAGACGACAAAACCGCTCCCTTTAACCCCTTGCGAATGCGTTCCGGTTTTTTTGCGCCGTAATTCTGGGCAATATAAGTGGAAAACGCGTTGCCGAAATCCTGAACCGGCATATATGCGAACGCGTCAATTTTTACCGCTGCGGCAAAAGCAGTCATCACGGCGGGACCGAAGCCGTTAACTATTCCCTGAACCAACAGTATACCAAGATTCATAACCGATTGCTGAATACACGTTAACAAAGAAAATCCCGCAATTTTTCGCACACATTCACCGCTTACCTGTATTTCCCCTTTTTTGAATTTCAGATAAGGGAGCCGTATCAGCGAATATACGGCGATGCCCGCCCCTGAAACATACTGAGCGATCACCGTAGCTTCCGCCGCGCCCTTGACCCCTCGATTTAAAACAAGGACAAATAAAAAATCAAGACCTATATTAAGTACCGCTGAGACTGCCAAAAAGATAAGAGGGATAACCGAATTTCCAACCGACCGCAGCAGCGAAGCAAAATAGTTATACAGAAAAACAGCGAAAATACCTGCAAATATAACCGTCAAATATTCGCGCATATATACCCATATCTCCGCCGGTACGTTCATAAACGCCTTTACCTTGTCCAACAACAGAAACGCAGCCGCATTCAGAATAACGGTAAGCGACAGTATCAGAGCAAAAGATGCGCATATCCCGTTTTTCAGGCCTTTTTCGTCTTTTTCTCCAAAGCGTATTGAGAAAAACGCGCCGCTGCCCATACACAAGCCCAATAAAATTGACGTAAGAAATGTCATCAATGTAAAGGATGATCCCACAGCCGCCAAAGGATCGGAACCGAGAAGCTTCCCGACTATCAGTGTATCGGCAATGTTATAGCACTGCTGCAAAAGGTTTCCCGCTATCATGGGGGCGGCAAACAGCAGCATGGAGCTCATTATCCTGCCTTTAGTCATATCGGTTTGCATATTTATGACCAGTCCTTCCCAATTCTGCTTGTTTTTTTATTGTTCAAATTTTCTTCTATTATATCATAAAAAGAGAATTTTGCAAAGCAAAATTCGATTCCACTAAAAAGATAAAATGTTCTCAGACATTAAAATAAAATTTTCCACTTTCCGCAGTCTGAGGTTATTATATCATAAAAAGAGAATTTTACAAAGCAAAATTCGATTCCTTTAAAATGATATTTGTACAGCCGCATTTTCAAATAATACTTATAATAACCATTTCAGCTTTGATTTTATTCTGTGGTGAAATAATTATTGCGCTAAGACTGACAAATAAAAAAGAACAGCGGATGTATAATAATTTCAAATAGACCATATTATGTCCGTTTATTTGAAATTATTATACATCCGCTGTTCAGCGCCTTTTTCAGATTAAATCAGGCTTATTTCGTTTTACTGTTACAGATTTCCACCGTTAGTCTCTATAACGCTTTTTATAAACTGCCCCGAATCCTTTATGATTCTTTTATTGGTTTTATAATCGATATAAGTAATTCCAAAGCGTTCCTTGTACCCGTTCGCCCACTCAAAATTATCGGTAAGCGACCATACGTAATATCCGTCCAGCTCAATTCCGTCCTCTGCGGCGCGTTTATATTCAAGCAAATAACGGTGCAGATAATCAATGCGGTTTTCGTCATGTACCTTTCCGTCAAGGGAAATCACGTCGTGACAGGACATTCCGTTTTCGGTGATAATAATTGGTTTTTTGTAGCGCTCATACATAAATCTCGGACCCCAGTAAAGCGCTTCGGGGGTAATCGGCCAGCCTATCAGGGTGCGGCTGCAGCCTTGCGGGTGCCCTAAAACTCCTTCCTTTTCACTCACATACTTTCCGTTATAAATATTCATGCCTAAAAAGTCAAGAGGCTGACATATAATCTCCAAATCGCTGTCTTTAATAACAGGCTTATTCACCGCTTTATAGCCGTATACCCAATCGGGATATCTGCCCTTGTATATGGGATCAAACCAAAAAGCGTCGGAAAATGCAAATGCGTCATAATCGCTTTCATAATAGCATTTTTCAGCCGCCTTAATATCGCTTTCGCTGTCGGAAACCGGTATTGCGGGACAGGAAGCGCCGGTTATTCCGATTTTACATTCGCCGCCCTTACGCAGAACCTTTACCGCCAGGCCGTGGGCTTTTAGCACATTGTGGCCTATGCGCATAAGCTCCGCTCTCCCAAGCTTATATCCGGGTGCGTGTGAACCCTCAAAGTAACCGCAGCCCACAAACACCTGCGGCTCATTAAAGGTTATAAAATCATGAACTCTGTCGCCGAAGCGCTCCTGTATAAGGGAAGCATATTCCTCAAACCATTTCGGGGAATCATCATTGAGCCAGCCGCCCTTAAGATGCAGCGCATAAGGCAGCTCCCAATGATATAAAGTCATACAGGGCTTTATCCCGCGTTTGATCAGTCCGTCAATCAGCTTGTTGTAAAATTCTATGCCTTTTTCGTTAACTTTTCCGGTACCATCGGGGATAATTCTTGCCCAGTTCACTGAAAAACGGTAGCTTTGCAGTCCAAGCTCCGTCATTACCCCAAAATCCTCATTAAGAAGGTGATATTGGTCGCAGGCAACGTCGCCGTTGTGATTATCAAAAATTTTCCCTTTTTCATGAGTGAAGGCGTCCCATATATTAAGACCCTTTCCGTCTTCAAAAGCTGCTCCCTCTACCTGATATGAGGAAGATGCGGCTCCCCAGATAAAATCCTTTTTAAATCCCATAGCAAATCCGCCTTTCTGTATTGTGTTTTTTAATTTTCTTGTTAATTTTCATCAAAAGCTGTAAAAGCTATCCATTGGTATTCCGCCGTTAACGGAAGGCTGCTGTCGTCAAAGGCATTAAGCCAGCTGTCCACGCCTATCCCGTTCCATGCGTTCATCATAATTTTGCCTTCGGTAACAGGTATATTTTCTTCCACAGAGTAAACCTCTGCGCCGTCCACAAACCATATAATTTTATCCTTATGCCACTCAAAGGCGTAGGTGTGGAAATCTTCCGACGCGTCGAAGCCAAGCTCATGAAGATATTCATGATTACCCTTGCCGTCAGTAAAGTAATTGAACTGGACTTTTGTCGTATCCTTTCCTAAAATTTCAACATCTATTTCATCCCACGGATTGTTGTCACTGGGTCCCGTGTAAGTAAAGAAGGAGGACACAACGCCGTCATTTTTTATCGCCTTAATGGACACTTCATACCGTCCGTACCCGTAAAAGTCTTTTGAACGGTATTCGCCGGCGGAATACACCGGCGCCTGTGAATCGTCGCCGCCGTCAATTATCAGCTGCATTTTTCCGTCGTTAAAGGTAACGTTTGACTTTAACCATGTGCAGTTGAACATATTTCCGTTGCTCCAGCCGTTGGAGCATTCAAAAAGCTCCGATGTACCTTTCGAGAAATCAACATACATATCGTATTTGTTTTCAGTATCATCTGAGGCGGCACAGGATGCAAACGTAAATGCAAGCATAAAAAATATAAGCGGAAGAACGGCAATGCGGTATTTCATAAATAAACCTCCTTTTATGGGTAAAATTTTAATGTACAGCAATTTTCATACGGAACTGTACACTGACCTTTATTATACTCATTAAGCAAAAAGCGGCTGTTATTTTTTTGGTTTTTTTATCATTTTTTTGTCATTCTTTATCGCAGATTTAAAAACGCTTTTGATTTTCCTGTGATATAATAACCACCGCCTTCGGCGGTACTTCGGCTTCGCCGAAGTATTTGAATTGTGG
>CANDLP010000124.1 GCA_947385505.1 uncultured Clostridia bacterium | reverse complement strand
CGGTGGTTATTAGTATTAAAAGCATACTGCGATAATTATGACGAGGATGGAAGGCTTGCCTCAAAGCACGGGACACCCGAATTCCTCACCACAGTGCGGTATGTGGAAAAATATCTTAAGGCAAATGACAGAATTATTGAAATAGCCGCGTGTATCGGAAGATACAGCCATTATTTTGCCCGAAAAGGCTGTCGTGTGGACGCTGTCGAACTGATCTAACGCAACATTGAAGCGTTTAAAAGCAAAACCGCGGAAGGCGAAAACCTGACGATAACGCAAGGCAACGCCTTTTTCAAAAAGAATGATTTAAAATCGAAAGGAAAAAAACAAATGACAAAGCTTATGCTTGGAAATCAGGCGATAGCGAGAGGGCTTTACGAAGCCGGAGTAAAATTGGTTTCAAGCTACCCCGGCACACCCAGCACCGAGATCACCGAATACGCCTCCTCCTATGACAAAAACGAAATGTACTGCGAATGGGCGCCCAACGAAAAAGTTGCCTGTGAAACGGCAATAGGCGCTTCCGTCGCGGGAGCAAGAAGCTTCTGCGCAATGAAGCACGTGGGTCTTAACGTAGCCGCCGATCCTTTGTACACCGCTTCTTATACGGGAGTAAACGGCGGTCTTGTGATCGCCGTAGCCGACGATCAGGGAATGCATTCCAGCCAGAACGAACAGGACAGCCGAAACCACGCAATAGGCGCAAAGCTCCCTATGATAGAGCCGTCGGACAGCGCCGAATGCAAAGAATACGCCAAGCTTGCCTACGAGCTTTCCGAGAAATTTGACGTTCCCGTTCTGCTCCGTCTTTCCACAAGGGTAAGCCACAGCCAGAGTCTGGTAGAGGAGGAAGAACGAGCAAACATACCCGTCAGACCCTATGAGAAAAATATACGTAAATACGTTATGATGCCTGCTTTCGCCAAGCCCAAGCATGTAACGGTGGAAAAACGCACACTGGAACTTATTCAATACGCCGAAAACTGTCCGCTGAATACTGTGGAAATGCACGATGCGAAAATCGGCGTAATAACCGCAGGAATAGCGTATCAGTATGCAAAAGAAGCTTTGGGGGAAAAGGCAAGCTATCTTAAGCTGGGTATGGTTAACCCTCTTCCCGAAAAGCTTATAAGAGATTTTGCGGAAAAGGTCGAGGAGCTGTACATAATCGAAGAGCTTGATCCCGTAATAGAAAATCATGTAAGAAAATTAGGGATAAGCTGTATCGGAAAAGAGCGGTTTACACTCATAGGAGAGTACAGCCAGAGATATCTTAAAGAAAAGATTTTAGGCGTAAAGACCGAATGCACGGACTTCGGAGAAGATATTCCGGTAAGGCCTCCCGTAATGTGCGCGGGCTGTCCTCACAGAGGAATATTCTACACCCTTAAAAAGCTGAACTGCATAGTATCGGGCGACATAGGATGTTACACTTTGGGCGCTTCGGCGCCGTTGCAGGCGATGGATACCACGGTATGTATGGGCGCTTCCGTCAGCGGGCTTCACGGAATGAATAAAGCCGTACCGCAGGACGAAAACAAAAGAGTCGCGGTTATCGGGGACAGCACCTTTATACACAGCGGAGTGACAGGACTTATAAACATAGCCTACAACCGTTCAAACAGTACAGTAATCGTTCTTGACAATTCCATTACAGGCATGACCGGACACCAGAACAACCCTGCCAACGGCAAGGACATTTACGGCGATCCCGCCTGTGCCGTGGATCTGGAAGCACTCTGCAAAGCGGTGGGAATAAACCGCGTAAGAATTATTGATCCTTACAATATGTCGGAAGCGGAAGCGGCAATAAAAGAAGAACTGAGCACCGAAGAGCCTTCGGTTATCATTTCCCGCCGTCCCTGCGCATTGCTGAAATCGGTAAAGCATAAGCCTGCTTTAAAGGTTGACACGGACAAATGCGTGGGTTGTAAAATGTGCCTTAAAATAGGCTGTCCTGCAATTTCGGTTACAGGCGGAAAATGCGTTATAGATCACACCCAGTGCGTAGGCTGCGGAATATGCAGAGAAATGTGCAAGCCCGGAGCGATAACCGAATGAAGTCTTAAGAAAGGATATTTACATAAATGGAAACAAAAGCTATTATGATCGTCGGCGTAGGCGGACAAGGGACGCTGCTGGCAAGCCGAATTATAGGAGCGGTGCTTCTTGAGGGCGGCTATGACGTGAAGGTGAGCGAGGTTCACGGAATGAGCCAAAGAGGGGGCAGTGTTGTAACGTATGTTAAATACGGCAATAAGGTATATTCTCCGGTTATTGAAAAGGGAGAAGCCGATCTTATACTGTCCTTCGAGGAACTGGAAGCGGCAAGATGGCTGCCTTACCTTAAAAAAGGCGGAAGGCTGGTTCTGAATACTCAGAGGATTAACCCCATGCCCGTTATTACGGGAGCGGCGGAATATCCCGAAGAAATAGTGGAAAAGCTTAAGAAAACGGGAGCGGATATTACCGCCGTGGACGCACTGAAGATCGCGGAGGAAGCGGGAAGCGCAAAAGCGGTCAATGTGGCGCTGTTAGGAGTGCTGTCGGGAAGCACGGAATTCGGGGAAGACGTTTGGGAAAAGGCAATCGAAAAATGCGTGCCCGAAAAAGCGCTTGATATAAATAAAAAAGCCTTTAGGCTTGCAAGGGAAATAAAGGGATAAAAAAGAAATAAACTGCCAAAAGGAAACAACGCCAATGAACAACGAAATGTATATGTCCGAGATCGAATGCGCTCCAAGAGAAGAAATGGAGCTGCTTCAAAGTTACCGTCTCTGCCGCCAGATACGGAGAGTCTACGAAAACGTAAAGCCATACCGTGAAAAAATGGACGCGGCAGGGGTAAAGCCGGAGGATATCAAGTCTATAAGAGATCTTCAAAAGCTTCCGTTTACCGTTAAACAAGACCTGCGGAACAACTACCCTTACGGAATGTTCGCCACACCGCTGAGTGAAGTTGTGCGAATACACGCTTCGTCGGGCACCACGGGAAAACAGACCGTGGTGGGCTACACGCAGAACGACATTGAAATCTGGTCAGAGTGCGCCGCCAGAGCCTTGGCAAGAGTAGGAGGAACCAAAAACGATTTCGTTCACGTTTCCTACGGCTACGGTCTGTTTACGGGAGGCCTCGGAATGCATTACGGGGCAGAGAAATTAGGCGCCACCACCATTCCCGCCTCAGCGGGAAACAGTATGAGACAAATACAGATGTTTCAGGATTTCGGCTCCTCGATAGTATGTATGACACCTTCCTATGCCGTAAGTCTTATTGAGCTTATGAGGGAAAATAATATTTCAAAGGATACCCTTCATCTGAAATCGGGGCTTTTCGGCGCCGAGCCATGGACCGAAGAAATGCGCCGCGAGATAGAGGACGGATTGGGGCTTAAAGCTTACGATATCTACGGTCTTTCCGAAATCAGCGGACCTTCTGTTGCCAGCGAGTGCGAGTGTCAATGCGGAATGCACATCTGCGAGGATCACTTTATCCCCGAAATAATAGACCCCGATACTTTGGAGGTACTCCCCGCAGGGCAGCAGGGAGAGCTTGTGTTCACCTGCATCACAAAAGAAGCCTTTCCGCTGATAAGATACAGAACAAGGGATATAGCCACATTGGTATACGACAAATGTGAGTGCGGAAGAACCCTTGTACGTATGCTTAAACCCCAGGGAAGAACCGACGATATGCTGATTATACGCGGTGTAAACGTGTTCCCGTCTCAGATAGAATCCGCCCTGCTCAGCGTAGACAATAAAGCCACCAACTATTTCCTTGTGGTGGACAGAGTCAATAACCTTGATACCCTTGAGGTGCAGGTGGAGCTTCGCGGCGATATGTTCGGAGATAACGTAAGAGACGTGGAAAGCTACAAGAAAAGGTTGAAACACGCCATAGACAGCGCCATAGGCGTGGGCGTTTCCATCCGCCTTCTGGAACCGAAATCCTTGGCCCGCTCCATGGGAAAGGCAACAAGGGTTCAGGACAACCGACTTATCAAAAACAAATTTGAAAAGAAGTAATTTTGAAAGAATTTGAGGGAACCTTTGGAAACCCTTAAAAAATAAATCCTTTCAAAACCGCCGTATTTGCGTCTTCGGCACAAATACTTCCTTAAAAGGAAAGGAATGGTAATAAATATGCTTGAACAAATCAGTATTTTTTTGGAAAACAAACCCGGCAGACTCGCCGCCGTTATGAATGTACTCGGAAAATCCGGCATTGACTTAAGAGCCTTCACCATCGCCGACACCACCGATTTCGGTATTGTGAGGATAATCGCAAGAGAACCCGAAAAAGCCCTGGCCGCCCTTAAAGAAAATGACTTTACCGCCGCCGCCAATAAGATAACGGGCTTCACCATTCCCGACCACCCCGGCGAAATGAACAAGGTTATTGAGATATTACAGGAAGGCGGAGTGGATATTGAGTACAGTTATTCCTTTATGGGCTCCCGCACCGACGAGGCGGATATTGCCATAAAAACAAAGAACAATGAGGAAACTGAAAAACTGCTGAAAAGCAAGGGAATAAAGATTATTGAGTAATTAACAGCAGTGAATACAAACAGTCATTGAAAAACAGTTTATACTAATAACCATTTGAATTGTGGATAAAATCCACAATTCAAATACTTCGGCGAAGCCGAAGTACCGCCGCAGGCGGTGGTTATTTAAGTTCAATACAATAACTGAGGGAGCTTTGCTCCCTCACCATGCCGCTTTTGCGGCATGGCATTTAAAAAATAGTTTATCTATTTTTTAAATGGTTATTAGTATTATCCGTTTTTCAATGACTGTTGTATTACAGGGGTATTTGTATTACTTTTCCTCTTCCTCTTCCTTTATCCTTTCAACTATCTCGCCGAAAGCTTTATCGGAAGGCTCGGAAACGCTCTCTTCAACAGCCTTTATAATCTCGGATTTAGTCATATTTCTGTTTTCGGAGGTTTCTCTGCCGTCCGCAAGGCTTACCGTTCTCGAACGCCTTCTTCCCAATATTACCGCCGCGGTTATGACCGCTGCAGCGACTGTAGCGGCGCAGAACCATATCAAAAGGCTTTCATTGCCGCTTCTTTGGCTCTCTTTATTTATCATAGCGGCAACGCCGCCAATCTCGCTTATGGCTCCGCTGACTTCGGGATTGTTTGCCTTTTCCGCGTCTGCCTCTTTTACCGCCTGATCGGACGCCGGGTTAACAATCTCCGGGTCGGCGCTGCTGATACCGTAAACGTCTTCGTTTGAATCAACAGCTGTTTGTGCCGGAAGCACATCATCCGATATAAACCCGGGAGCTTCCTCCTCTGTGGCATCCGTCCCGTAGTCAACAGCATTAGCCTCTTCCGTAACCGCAGGGTGTACTGCTGTTTCGGGAACAGTTTCGGGCACTGCTGTTTCAAGACCGATTTCAGGTATTCCGATGTCAGGCTCCCACCTGGTAACTTTGATTATCTCCCCGTAAGCACCGAACGCAGCAAGTATATCCGATTCGGTTTGATCCAATTCGTCTTCGGGGTATTTGCTGATAACGACTTCGATTTCTTCGCTGTATTCGGATAAGGAAACGCTTGCAAGGGGGTATTCGGCTTTTATTTTTTCTTTAATTTCCTCCCGCGCCTCAAGACTGTAATTGCAAGGAGTAAAGAACAAATGCTGCTCCGAGGAAACAAGAGATTTGATTTCCTCCTCTTTTTCCTCGCTTATATCCGCTATGCCTATTTCCCAAAGGCGGTAAAACGTTTCGGTCTGTGTGGCCACATCGTATGACACAACGCCTTGATCACAAATAAAGCTTACATATTCAGGATATCCGTTGTTCTCCCAGTATTCCTTGATATTCTCGATATCACCGCTGCCTTTTTCGTAGTCGTAGAAAATCTCCCGCGTCTCGCTTTCAGCAGGAGGCAGCTCTCCGCTGTAGGGGTCGTAAGGGGGTGCAATTATTTCACCGTAATTATCAGGGGCAATATCCGTATTGGTATAAGCATAAATATCCTCCGGTATTGCCTGTGCATCGGCGGGAGGGAACCCGTCTTCCCCTTCTCCGATAATTAAGGGAGCATCCGCAGTGTCATCTCCGCAAATATAAAGCCCGTCCGCTAAGGATGTTTCCGCCGCTTCCGTTTCGGGTACGGCAAGCGCCGTTTCCGCCATCAGCGCACAGGCGGAAAGCGCGGCAAGCCCGCAAAATATATTTTTTAACTTAAACATAACAAACTCCTTTTCCACTTAAAATACACAATTTATATCAAAACTTAATAAAGCTTTTACCGATTATTTGAAAAGAGAATTTTCGGAAAACACAATAATTTATTTAAAAGCGTTACTGCTCAGAAAAAATATTATGAAAGCAGCTCCCGAAGCTTTTTTATTGCCTCGTTGTATTTCCAGATTGCCGTGCCTAAGGGAATGCCCGTTATTTCCGCTATTTCCCGAAATTTTAAACCCGCGTTTATATGGAGGGTAACTATTCGGCGCTTGGTTTCGTCCAATTTGCCCAATGCGCGCTCAATATCCAGTCTCACACCACTGTCCGGAGCGTCGGCATACATAAAGCCTTCACATTCATCAAGACTTATCGTTTTTTCCTTAGCACGAAGGCTGTCTATGGCTAAATTTACAGCGGTTTTGAAAATATAGGCTCTGGGTTTTGAAACATTTATGGGCGGAGAGCGGTAAAGCTTGATAAAAATCTCCTGAAAGAGATCTTCCGCCGTCTCCCTGTTTTGCACCACTCTCATAATAACTGTCATTACAGGGGTTTTCATATCGCTGTATATGTCTTCAAATGCCTTTATATCTCCCTCGTGCACTTTTTTAAGCTTTAAACTAAGTTCCTTGTCTGTCATAATGATTATTCCTTTCCGCGTTTTCTCTTTTCACTTACTATAACGAATTTAATAAGCATTTTATTGGACAAAAAACAAATTTCTTCAGATAGCCCGTAGTATAATTTTATGACATGCCGTCGGAACAGGAGACAAAAAAGCGGCATATCTCACGTTTTTGGATATA
>CANDLP010000123.1 GCA_947385505.1 uncultured Clostridia bacterium | reverse complement strand
ACATTCCCTTTTGTCGATATTATTTTCGGCACCCATGTCCTCCATAAATTTCCCGAGCTTTTGTGCAGATTTTTCTTTGAGGGCGGAAGAATTTTGGAGATTCCCGAAAGCGACGGCGTTATTGCCGAAAACCTGCCGATAAAAAGGGAAAGCGATTTTAAAGCGAGCGTTCCCATAATGTACGGCTGCAATAATTTCTGCACCTACTGTGTGGTTCCTTTGGTAAGAGGAAGGGAACGTTCAAGAGATGCGGAAGATATTATCTCCGAAGTGAAAGGGCTTGTGGACAGCGGATATAAGGATATACTGCTTTTGGGGCAAAATGTCAACTCCTACGGAAAAGGCACTGATATCGACTTTTCCGAGCTTTTGTCAAGGTTGGACAAGCTGGAGGGTGAGTTTAAAATAGAGTTTATGACTTCCCACCCCAGAGACTGCACCCAAAGACTTATAGATGTAATAGCCGACAGCGAAAAAATATGTCATCATCTTCACCTTCCGGTACAGTGCGGAAGCGACAGGATTCTAAAGCTTATGAACAGGCATTACGACAAGGAGCATTATCTTGCCCTTGTGGATTACGCCCGCAAAAGGATACCCGATCTTAACCTTACAACCGATATCATAGTCGGCTTCCCGGGGGAAATGAGGGAGGATTTCGAGGAGACCCTTGAGCTTATGAAAAAAGTATGCTTTGATTCCGCCTTCACGTTTATTTACAGCCCACGATCGGGGACAAAAGCGGCGGAAATGGATGATCCCGTAAGCGCCGAAGAAAAAGGGAAATGGTTCAGGGAGTTGCTTGAGGTTCAGAATGAATGCGGCGGCAGAAGCTATCGGAAATATCTGGGAAAGACTGTAAGAGTTCTGTGCGAGGGCAAGGGAAGAACTTCCGAAGAGTATTTTACGGGAAAATCGAGGGAAAATATCATAGTGGATTTTAACGGCGAAGAAAAGGATATCGGCACCTTTGTGAATGTCAAGATAACCGAAGCCAAGGCTTGGGCGCTGATAGGCGAGAAGGTGTGAAAACATGTTCTCATAGGATCGGCGCGCGTCTTTTTGGCAAAATTTTCCGCACTCTGCGTTAAAAATCCTTGAAATACGTCAAGTATTCCTTCGGATTTTTTCCTTGATTGCGAAAAATTTTGCTCGAAAATCCGCACACCGCTCCTATAAGAACAAGTTCTGAAAATCCGCGCCGATAAGATTGGCGCAGACTATAATAAAAATATGAAGGGAAAAACAAAAATGGACGTTATTAAGGCAGCAAGAGAATTGGGAAGAGCGATACAAAACGACGAGCGCTACAAGGGATATATTGAGGCAAAGCTTGAAAACGACAAGGACGAGGCATTGCAGCAGCTTATCGGTGAATTTAATCTTAAAAGAGAGAATATGCAGCTTGAAATGGATAAACCCGAAGGCGTAAGGGACAACGCCAAGCTGGAAAAATATAACAACGAACTTCAGGAATGCTACGAAAGAGTCATGGGCAACGCCCATATGGCTAATTTCGCCGTGATGAAAAACGCCCTTGACAATCTTTTGCAGGAGGTACAAGGCATTATTTCACTGTGCTGCGACGGTGAGGATCCCGACACCTGTCAGGTACAGCACAGCTGCACCTCCGACTGTTCAACCTGCGGCGGCTGTCACTGACGGAGGGAATCGGTAATGCGTTTTGAAAAAAGCGTTTTTTCGGGCTATCTTGTACAGGGAGAGCTTAACGCCGCCATATCCTATCTTAAGGACTGCGGGGATCAGTCCGAGCTGTACGGCAAATATTATGAGGTTTTTGAAAAGGATAAGCGTCCCGTATATGAGGAGGACGCTTATCTTGATAAAATACTTGATGTTTACAGAAAATATTACAGAGAAATATTTTATCTGAATAATAATGCCGAGGAAGCTGAAAAGCGTATGCCTGAAAGATTCGGGGGCATTTTCGGCATTTCCGATAAAAGCGCCGATGTGGGCGAAATTGAAGAAATATATGTAAGCAAAGCTTTTACCGATAGGGGATTTCATTTTCTCGGAGGGTGTACAGGCGGCTTTTTCGGACCTTATATCTGGTCGGATACCGAAAAGAAAAAATACGCCGTTGAGCTTCCCGACGGGAACGCGGAATATACCGTTATGCTGTTGGACGGCTTTATTTCAAGAAGCTGGCTGGATTATATCTCTTTCGGCATGACGGGAACGGGCGGCTGGACAGGCTCCGACGGTATAATAAGCTGTGTTAGAAGCAGCTATGATGTGGATAGCGAAGCGTTTCGGGTCTCCCTGCTTAAGCACGAAGCGCAGCATTCGGTTGATATAGCAAGATTTAAGAGTATTTCTTCGGATGAGCTGGAATATCGTGCCAAGCTTGTGGAATTGATATATTCCGAGCAAAGGAATATGCTTGAAAAATTTCTTCTTGAAGCGGACGATTCCCGCGCAAAAAACGGTCATTCCCTCGCTTCCCATCGAATAGCCGAAAAATTCTCCGCAGAAACCGGACTTAACATTGCGGAACTGAAAGCCCTGTCAGCTGAAAAGGTACAATCGGTTGCTTCCAAGCTGTTTTATGAAAGCAGTAAGGAGCTTAAGGAAAAATATACAACTTGATTTATAATCAGTATTATACTAATTGTTTTCAATCTATAGACAATAGATTGAAAAACAATTACACCCAAAACACTATTTGCAAATCATTCCGCATTTTAAATTTGTCTAAAATATGATTTGCCAATAGTAATAAACACAAGGCGGAACAAAAGTGGAAAAAGCAGAAAAAACTACTCCTATGCTTGCTCAGTATCAGGAGATAAAGATTCAATACCCCAATTATGTATTGTTTTTCAGGTTAGGGGATTTTTTTGAAATGTTTTATAAGGACGCGGAAAACATTTCAAAGGAGCTTGATCTTGCCCTGACCTCAAGGGCGGGCGTACCCATGTGCGGGGTACCTCATCACTCCGCTGTTTCTTACATAAAGCGGCTTATCGATAACGGACACAGGGTGGCGATATGCGAGCAGGTGGAGGATCCCTCCCTTGCCAAGGGTCTTGTAAAGCGCGAGGTTGTGAGAATAATAACTCCGGGTACCGTTATCGAGGACGGTATGCTGGATGAGAGCAGGAACAATTACATTTTGTGCCTTTTTTACGCGGATAAAAGCTGCGGAATGGTATTCGCGGATGTTTCTACGGGAGAAATACATCTGATCCAGAAAAGCGCCAAGAACATATCCGAGCTGTCAAAGGGGATTATCGGCGAGATAGGCAGTTATATGCCCTCGGAAATACTGTTTAACGATAAATTCCTCGATCTTGATCAGGTGCATTTTTTTATAACGGAAAAAGTCAGCCGCTGTGTGGCGGACGTGCTCCCCGATGAAAGCTTTTCCTCAGATAACGCCGAAGTTCTTATGAAACAGTTTGTTACCGAAAGCAGCGGAAGCATACCCGATAATATGGTGCTTTGCAAAAGTGCGGTATACGCTCTATTCGGATATATAAACGCAAATTATAAGAGCAAAGTGAACCGCTCGGTAAAATTTATAGTTCATGGCGGAAGCGAATATATGGAGCTCAATTTTTCCGCCAGAAGAAATCTCGAGCTTATTGAAACAATGCGCAGCAGGGAACACCGCGGCTCTTTGCTGTGGGTGCTTGACAAAACAAAGACAAGTCTCGGAAAGCGCAGGCTTAAGCAGGTAGTAAGCCAGCCGCTTATGAAACAGATAAAGATAATGGAGAGATTGGAGGCTGTTGAGGAGCTTACTTCAGATATGGCTAAGCTTGGCGGACTGAGAGAAAGCCTTGACGGAATATCCGATCTGGAACGCCTTATGTCCAGAATAGCCTATAAAATGGCGAGCCCTAAAGACGTGTATTCTCTGGGCAGAGCCTGTGAAAAGCTGCCTAAAGTAAAGGAAGCGCTGGAGCTTTTCGGAAGCCGCCTGCTCGTAAATCTTAACGGAAAGATAAGCGGTCATGAAGACATATCCGCTTTGGTTAAGAACGCTTTGGCGGACGATCAGCCTTTAAGCACCAAGGACGGCGGATATATAAAAACAGGATTTAACGAAGAACTGGACAGGCTCAGGAGCATTATGGACGGCGGCGGAGAGCTGCTTAAAAAAATAGAGGAGCGGGAAAAGGAGTCCACGGGGATAAAAACCCTTAAAGTAGGCTTTAACCGCGTTTTCGGATATTATATAGAAGTATCCAAGGGACAGGTGGATCAGGTGCCTGACCGCTATATAAGAAAACAGACCCTTACTACCGGAGAGAGATACATTACACAGGAACTTAAGGAGATAGAAAGGGAAATGCTCACCGCGGGCGAAAGGATCATAAAGCTTGAAGCGCAGATATTCGCAGAGGTGAGAAAATTTATCTCCGAGAGAATGGAATCCGTTCTGGAAACAGCCGAAGGAATAGCCGATACGGACGTACTGGCAGGCTTTGCCCAAGTCGCGATAGAAAACAATTATACAAGACCCGATATAACTCTGGACAGTATAATAGACATAAAGGGCGGCCGTCATCCGGTTGTGGAAAAAATACTTTCCGATGTTCCTTTTACTCCCAACGACGCATATCTGGACTTAAAGAAAAACCGCCTTATAATGATAACGGGTCCCAATATGTCGGGAAAATCCACATTTATGCGTCAGGTGGCTCTGATAACGCTTATGGCTCAGATAGGCTGTTTTGTCCCAGCTAAACGCGCCCGCATAGGCGTGGTGGACAAGATATTCACCAGAGTGGGAGCCAGCGACGATCTTACATCGGGCAAATCCACTTTTATGGTGGAAATGGACGAGGTGGCTGAAATACTCACTCAGGCAACGAGTCAAAGTCTTGTTATAATGGACGAAATAGGAAGAGGCACTTCTACCTTTGACGGAATAAGCATAGCGAAAGCCGTGGCGGAATACATAAACGGGAAAAATATCGGGTGCAGAACGCTGTTTGCCACTCATTATCACGAGCTTATCGCCCTTGGAAAAAGCAACGAAGGAATACGGAATTTCAGCGTAGCCGTTATCAAAAAGGGCGACGATATTAAATTTCTTCATAAGATCGTAGAAGGCGGCACCGACGACAGCTACGGCATAGAGGTAGCAAAATTGGCGGGAATTCCCAAAAAAGTAATTGAAGCGGCAAAAATCGCCCTTGAAGGCATGGAAGCGGAAAATAAGATCGATTTGGAAAATCGGCTTAAAAAAGAAAAAGACAGCGAAATGCAGATAAACTTTTCCGAGATAAACAAGAATAAGGTTATTCAAAGACTAAAAAATCTGGATATGGACGATCTTACTCCGAGAGAGGCGTGGCAGGTGCTTGAAGAACTGAAAGCGCTGGTATAGGAAAGGAAAAATACGTAAATGATAAAGCTGCTTGACAAAAGCGTTTACGAGCTTATAGCGGCGGGAGAGGTGATCGAGCGTCCTGCCTCTGTCATTAAAGAGCTGATAGAAAATTCCGTGGACGCGGGAGCAAAAAGGATTACCGTGGAAATAAAAAACGGCGGCATAACTTATATGAGAGTCGCCGACGACGGCTGCGGAATGGCATACGACGAGGTGCCCACCGCTTTTTTGCGCCACGCCACAAGCAAGCTGTCCGAGGCTGAGGAACTTGAAAATATTTCAACCCTCGGATTCAGGGGAGAAGCGCTGGCTTCGGTAGCGGCGGTAACGAGAACCGAGCTTATGACAAAAAGAACGGAAGATGATCTGGG
The DNA here is from genome assembly GCA_947385505.1 of uncultured Clostridia bacterium. Classification (GTDB taxonomy): domain Bacteria; phylum Bacillota; class Clostridia; order Oscillospirales; family Ruminococcaceae; genus Ruminiclostridium_E. The sequence continues at coordinate 1,286 of CANDLP010000123.1, read as the reverse complement.
CACCTTATATAAGACCGAGGGCGGAGAAGAAACTTTGTATGAAAAAACGGGCTGTCCCGACGGCACCACCATAATATTAAGAGATCTTTTTTTCAATACCCCCGCAAGGCTTAAATTTCTTAAAAAAGACTCAACCGAAGCAAATTACGTTCAGTCCGTAGTGGATAGACTTGCTTTAAGCTATCCCCAAGTGGCTTTTACATTTATAAGAGACAATAAAACCGTTAGGGTGACTTCGGGTGACGGGAGGCTTTATTCGTCAATTTATTCGGTATTTGGGAAACAGTTTGCCGCTTCTCTTACAGCGGTGGATTACAGCAGAAGCCCTGTACAGGTGAGCGGTTATATAACTACCCCCTATGCCTGCCGCGCCAACCGCCAAATGCAGTACTTTTTCATAAACGGACGCTCCATAAGGAATACCACCTGTATGGCGGCATTGGAGGAGGGGTATAAAAACAGCGTTATGGTGGGCAAATTCCCCGCCTGTATTTTAAATATAGAAATGCCCGCAGGAGATGTGGACGTAAATGTAAGCCCTTCAAAAACCGAAGTCAGGTTTGCCGATGAAAGGACAGTTTTTGAAACAATATATTTGGCTGTAAAAAACGGAATACTCAACGCGGAAAACGGCAAGGAAACCGTATTCGGTTCGGGCGCCGCAGAAATTTTTCTTTCCGAAGAAGATTCCGAAAAAACCGAAGTTCCTTCGGAGGATAAGGAAAAAGAAAAGGAAAACGAAACAGAAACAAAGATTTTAGATGATATTTCTCAAAAATCTACTGATAATACTTATACTGACTCAGATGTATCCATAAGCAAGGTTTACGGCATTGATGCAATTGATAAAAAAGTATCGGACAAGGAAAAGGTTTCGGTTTTAAACAGCTTTAAGTCCGTATATAAGCCGCTGCCCCCAAAAAATATCTTTATTCAGGAAGTGTTTGCCGATGAGAAAAAGGAAACCGCCGGCAAAACGGAAATAAAAGAAGCGGAAGAAGTAAATACAAACGGCTATGAATTTATAAACAAGTCTGTTTTTATCCGTTCGGGCACAGAGGAAGAAAAAAATACCCGTACTCCCGACCCGATTATTGAAGAGAAGTATAAGCCTTCTCTGAAATTTATAGGGGAGCTGTTCAAGACATACATAGTCTGCGAGTGCGGAGACGAGCTTGTTTTAATGGACAAGCACGCGGCTCATGAGAGAATACGCTTTGAAGATTTGAAAAAAAACCTTCATGTAAGCGCACAGCTTTTGACCGAGCCCGTTAAACTGACTTTGT
>CANDLP010000122.1 GCA_947385505.1 uncultured Clostridia bacterium | reverse complement strand
ACGGGCAAGCTTGGCTTCCTTTGTTCTTCCCGAATTTTTCTGATAATAATTATCTCCGCTGGTGCCCGAAATGGTCTGGGACATACCCTGCTTGGAATCCTGCATAAGTACCACAAGAATGATAAAAATACACGCTAAGATCAGCAGTATCGCCGCAACTATTTCTAAAACTGACATTTAAAAATCTTCCTTCCTGTTTTGATCTGTCCTAATTTTAATTATAAAAAGCCATAGAAAAGCTTTTGTATTGACACGCATTACATTATAACACAGTTTTGGTAAAAAAGCAATAGTTTTTTAAAAGATTTTAGGAAGAATTTAGGATTTTCAGGAGTATTTTGGGAGCAAAAAAAGATTTCGCGGCGCCGAATTTATTGTACGTCTTTAAGGCTTTGTTTTTTAAAATTTTATTTGACAAACAGGTTTTAATATAGTAAAATTAGAATAATTTATATTATTACAGGGCTGCTTTGAAAAATTTTATACAATATAATAAAAACGGAGATACGCAATGACAAAATTTTTAATAAGGCTTTTTATAGGAAAACACACTGATAATGCTCCCGATACGCGAAAGAAATACGGATTTTTGTCCGGCGTCACCGGAATAATACTCAATTTTATTCTTTTCGCGGGAAAGCTTATTGCGGGCATACTTTCGGGTGCGGTATCGGTTGTGGCAGACGCAATCAACAATCTTTCCGACGCAGGCTCCTCAATCGTAAATATGGTCGGATTCAAGATAGCCATGACGCCGCCGGACAGGGAACACCCCTTCGGACACGGAAGAGCCGAATATGTGTCGGGGCTTATTATTTCATTTATTATTGCGCTGATGGGAGTGGAGCTTGCTAAAAGCTCAATTGACAAAATAATTGCTCCCGAACCTCCGGATATAAGCATATTGACCTTTGTTATACTGTTCGCTTCGGTATTGGTGAAGCTGTGGATGTTTTTTTTCAACAGGAGGCTTGGCTCGGAAATAAACTCGGTATCCCTTAAAGCTACAGCCGCCGACAGCATTTCCGATGTAACAGCTACGGCGGCCGTTATATTGGGAATGGCGGTTAGCGTTATTTTCAATATTAACATTGACGGCTGGGCGGGTTTGCTGGTATCCGCTTTTATAGTGGTTTCGGGGCTTAAGACCGCAAAGGAAAGCCTATCGCCTCTTATGGGGCAAATGCCCGAAAAGGAATTGGTGGAGGACATAAAGAACACGGTTAATTCACATGATGGAATAATCGGAATGCACGATCTTATCGTGCATAATTACGGGGTGGGAATCAGCTATGTTTCCTTTCACGCGGAAGTGGCTTCCTCAATGCCTCTTTCCGATGCGCACACGCTTGTGGACGGTATCGAAACGGAATTTAAGGAAAAATTCGGCTGCGGCGTCACAATCCATATTGACCCAGTGGATATAGACGACGAAGAAACTTCGGAGCTTTTCAGGTCTGTAAAGGAAGCGGTTAAGGAAATAGACGGCTGTCTTTCAATTCACGATTTTCGTGTGGTTAAAAATCCTGCGGGAAACTCGCTGATATTTGATCTGGCGGTACCGTACAAATTCAGGCTCTCCGACAGACAGATACGTGAAATGACGGTTAACGGAATAAAAGCGTTTGACGAAAAGGCGGTTCCTATTATAAATATAGAAAGACAGTTGGCAGAACTTGACTAAAACAGAATTTTGTGGTAAAATTACAGTATGTAGGCTATAGACTGAACGAATCGTATTTTACCCGCGAAACGAGGGATATTTTTGTGGAAAAAAAACTTATAGTAATAGAAGGTCTTGACGGCGGCGGAAAAACCACTCAGATAGAGCTTATAAAAAAGGCTTATCCTGATTTCAGATATATAACCTTTCCCAATTATGATTCTTCGTCGGGAAAAATAGTAAAAAGCTATCTTAACGGTGATTACGGAGAAGCGGACAGCTCTGTCAGCGCCTATACCGCCAGTTGTTTTTATGCTGTGGACAGATATACAAGCTATAAAACCGACTGGGAAAAAGACATAAAGGAAGGCAGAACCGTTATTTCCGCCCGTTATGTAAGCAGCAATGCAATGTATCAGATGACAAAGCTTGCCGAGGAAAAATGGGATGGATATCTGAATTGGCTGTATGATCTGGAGTATAATAAATTCGGAATGCCCAAACCCGACGCTACTCTTTTTCTTGATATGCCTACGGATATTTCAAGGAAGCTTCTTTTGAAACGCTATGGCGGCGATGAAAAAAAGCTTGATATTCATGAGAGCAATCTGCGTTTTATGAAAGATTGCCGAAAAGCAGCGGAGTATGTTGCGAAAAAGGAAGGGTGGATAATGATATCCTGTGCCGAAGGCGGCGAACCGCTTCCGATTGAGAGCATACATCAGACTATTATATTAAAAATAAAGGAATTTTTAAAATAATTTATTATGGTGGAATTCAGAGATATAAGAATAGAAGACAGGGAACGGGCGAAGGAGCTTTTGTCCTTTTCGGGTTACCGAGGCTGTGAATATACCTTCGGTAACAATTTCATATGGAGCGTACCTTTTAATATTAAGATCGCATTTTACAAGGATTTTTATATTGTAAGCAGCGAGGGCGAGTTTTTTTATCCTTCGGGAAGAGGAGATTTTAAGGAAATAGTCGAGGAACTCAGAAATTACTGCCGCTCGCAGGGCTGCCGTCTTTGCTTCGGAAGCTCGCCGAAAATCGGAATGGAGTATCTTAAGGAAACCTACGGGGACGGAATAGAAATTTATTCAAATCCCGATTTCTTTGATTACTGTTACAATTATGACGATCTCTCCACCCTTATCGGAAAGAAATATCACTCAAAGAGAAACTTTATTAACCGTTTTATACAAAACGACTGGAGCTATGAGGATATATCAAAGTCAAATATAAAGGATTGCGAGATAGTGCTGGAAAAGTGGAGAGAGGAAAATTCAGGCGGCAGCGATCCTTCTCTTGAACAGGAACTTACCACCTGTAAAAAGGGGCTTGAGTATTTTGACCGGCTGGGCTTTGTAGGGGGATTGCTGAAGGTGGAGGGGAAACCCGTGGCTTTCACCTTTGGAGAAGGAATAAACGGGGACACATTTGACGTACACGTTGAAAAGGCGCTTTCCGATTATGACGGAACTTATCCCATGATAAACAGGGAGTTTGTCAGCCGCAGCTGTTCCGATTATAAATATATCAACCGTGAAGAGGACGTAGGCGAAGAGAATCTCAGAAAAGCCAAGCTGTCCTATCACCCCGCTTTTATGGAAGAAAAATTCCGTATAATTTTTAAGGATTAAATAAGGATAACAAAAGAATGGGAATTTTCCCGCCGCTTCATAAGAAAGGAAATTATTTATTATGGTATACTGTTTTTTGGCAGACGGATTTGAAGAAATGGAAGCCCTTTGTCCTGTCGATATTCTCCGCAGAGGCGAATGCGATGTAACCGTTGTCGGAGTGGGGGAAGAGATTATTACAGGTTCTCACGGCGTCAGCGTATGCACCGATCTTACCGATAGCGAGATAGTCCTTGACGATAATCTGGATATGATTATCCTCCCCGGCGGTATGCCCGGAACGCTGAACCTTGAAAAAAACTCAAATATCAGAAAAGCCGTAGACTTTTGCGCAAGCAACGGAAAGTATATTTCGGCCATCTGCGCCGCTCCGTCTATTTTGGGGCATATGGGGCTTCTTAAGGGAAAAGAGGCTGTCTGCTTTCCCGGTTTTGAGGAACAGCTGGACTGCGCTAAGGTGTCCGAGGACTTTGTTTGTACGGACGGCATAATTATCACCGCAAAAGGCGCGGGCGTAGCGCAGGAGTTTGGATTTAAGCTTCTGGAATGCCTTAAAGGAAAAGAAACCGCCGACAGGATAAAGGCTTCGCTGCAATGCAGGTAAAAAGCAGTCTGAGAAAAGAGCTTTTAGCTGCGAGAAGTCTTATTTCCGAAGAAAAAAGAAGGGAATTATCTTTTAAGATATCCGAAAAGCTTTTTTTGACGGAAGAGTTTAAAAAAGCCGACAGCATATTTTGCTATATAAATAAAAAAGAAGAAATATACACCGACACGATAATTTCTTACGCCTTGTCTATGGGAAAAAAGGCAGCGGCGCCATTGTGCAGGGGCGGTACTATGATCTTTAAATACATCACGGGTAAAAATGATCTGGAAAAAGGCTGTTTTTCCGTGTACGAGCCGAAGGAAAGCTGTCCTGACGCCGGAATAAGCCCATGTACTGTCTGTATCACCCCCGCCATTTGCTATAACCGTCAAGGGTACAGAATAGGATACGGAAAAGGCTTTTACGACAGATTTTTCGAGAAAAACGAATGTGTGAAAATCGGGCTTTGCTTTGAGGAAAATATAAGAGATTTTTTTCCGGACAAAGGAGATAAGGCCGTAGATATAATAGTGACCGAGAAGGACGTTATAAAAATAAAGGGCTGAACTCGGTTCAACGCTTCTTTTGAAGAAGGGAATGATCTGAAATGGACAACAACGACGAAAGACGGGAAAAGGATGAATTATCCGAAATACTTTCACGAAATAAGGAACGCAGACTTAAAGAGGAGAATAATAATGACGCTCCCTCCGATATGGATAAGACCAGCGTTTTCCGTGAGGAGCTTTTCGATTCCGCAAAAAGCGAACAGGGCGCCGTTCATGACAGTCTGAACGCTAAGCATATCGACGAAGCGGAGGAGATTGACGATGATCAGCTTCACGATATCGAGTTTGACGAGGAGACGGAAAAGCCTATTACCGATAAGGCTTTAAAACGCGCCCGTGAAGCACGCAAGCAGCTTAAAAAGCAAAGAGAAGCCAGAAATACGGTTATACGAATTTTTCTGGGCGTTGCCGTTTCGGCGGTGGTGATCTTTTTCGGTGTAAGGCTGGGCATTAAGCTGTACGATATAATAACCGATTTTGGCGGAATGGAGAACAGCGAATTTGAGGTATCGGTGGAGATCCCCGACAATCCCACAGTGGATCAGGTAGCGCAAGCGCTTAATGAAAGCGGTATCGTACAGGAACCCGAATTTTTTAAGCTTTTTTATAATTATAAGAGCGGTAAGGACAGTTGGAGGCACAAGGGAGAGGCCTTTGAAGGCGGAGAGTTTATCCTGTCTTCCTCAATGAATTACAGCACTATAATAGATACCCTTATGCCGTCGGGAGTTGGAAAAAGCACCGTTGAGGTCACGATTATAGAAGGAATGACGGCGATAGAGATCGGACGTCTGCTTGAGGATAATTTTGTGTGCAGGGCGGAAGATTTTGAAAAATTCTACCGTGAAAAAATGGACAAGTATGATTTTGAACGGAGAGTTACTCCAAGCTCTTTGAAATTCAATCAGCTTGAGGGCTATCTTTTTCCCGATAAATATGAATTTTACGAGTGCCGCGAGCTGAAGGCGGATCCCGAAAGCGATATAGACACATCGAAGGAAGCGGAGGAAGCCGCAAGCAAGATATACTCCAATTTTAATTCCAAAATATCAAAAACCATGTATAAGCAGATGAATTCAATCGGGCTTACTCTTAACGATCTTATAACCCTCGCCTCTATGGTTCAGTCGGAGGTAAGCAATGTGGAGGATATGAGAAAAGTAGCTTCCGTATTTCTTAACCGTTTAAAGGTTGGAGGAGATTTTTCAAAGCTCCAGTCGGACGTTACGGTGTTTTACGTTCAGGATTTTATCGAGCCTTATTATAAGGATTACGGTCTTGTTACCTCGCTTGCGGCAATATCCAACGCTTACGATACCTACGAATGCGACGGAGTACCTGCGGGGCCTATCTGCAATCCGGGCATGGACGCTATCAACGCCGTGCTTGACGCGGAACCTACCGATTATTATTATTTCTGCGCCAATGAGGAAACGGGAGAGACTTTTTTTGCCAGAACGCTTGAAGAGCATGAGGAAAATCTTGTGCTTGCGGGGCTTAAATAATTGTTGAAAAGGTGAGGTTATGCTTGAATTGCTTTCACCTGCGGGTGATTTTGAATGTCTCGAAGCGGCAGTAAACTTTGGCTGTGACGCCGTTTACTTGGGGGGCAAAGGCTACGGAATGAGAGCCGCTTCAAAAAATTTTGACTTTGATCTTCTTAAAAAGGCTTCTGAGCTTGCTCATAATGCGGGCGCAAGGGTTTATATTACTGTCAATACACTTCCCAACAACGATGAGATAGACGCATTTCCTGATTTTATAAAAAATGCGGAGGCGGCGGGGGTGGACGCGGCAATAATTTGCGATCTGGGTATACTGTCCCTGACCAAAAAATATGCGCCTTCCCTTGAAATACATATGTCGACTCAGTTCGGCATTGTAAATTACGCCGCCGCATCGGAGCTTTATAAAATGGGGGCAAAAAGGGTGGTTTTGTCACGGGAGACAAGTCTCGAAGAAATTAAGGTGATCCGTGACAAAATACCTTCGGATATGGAAATAGAAGCCTTTGTTCACGGGGCTATGTGCGTTTCTTTTTCTGGGCGTTGTCTCTTGTCCGCTTATATGACCAACAGGAACGCCAACAAAGGGGAATGCGCTCAGTCCTGCCGCTGGAAATACAGTTTAATGGAGGAAAAGCGGCCGGGAGAATTTTATCCCGTTGTTGAGGACGACGGCGGTACTTATATACTTAACGCTAAAGATATGTGTATGATAGAGCATTTAGATAAGCTTATTGACGCGGGAGTAAGCAGCTTTAAGATAGAGGGCAGGGCAAAATCCTCTTATTATGTGGCTACAGTAACAAACGCATACAAAGAGGCTCTGAAGCTTGCCATAGATAAAAAGCCGATTCCCGAATGGGTTAAAAATGAAGTTTTTAATGTAAGCCACCGGGATTACTGTACGGGCTTTTATTTTGGAAAATATGACGCTTCCCAGATATACGAAAGCAGCGGTTATATAAGAAACTGTGATTTTGTTGGGGTAGTGGACGGATACGAAAACGGAAAAGTGCTTCTTACCCAAAGAAATTATTTTACCCTTGACGATGATCTGGAAATACTTAT
>CANDLP010000121.1 GCA_947385505.1 uncultured Clostridia bacterium | reverse complement strand
CAAGATGTCCATTGAAATGGAGGGCTTTAAGGAACAGCTTTCCCTGTGCACAGCCGAAGAAGCGGGCATTATTGCCGAGCTGAGCGGTTTAAAGGAGCTTATAGCCCAGCTTGAACAGCAGCAGGAAAGCGCCGAGGAAGCGGCGGCGGGAAGCGAGAGCGACATAAAAAAATACGCTTCGGTTATTGAGGACTGTCAAAAACAGCTTGCCGAATGCGAAACAAATATAGAACAAATTTCAAGGGAAATAGAAAAAGCCGACGAAGGCATTAAAGCTCGGCTTGAGGCAAGAAACAAATTAGGCGATCTGATAACCGAACTGGGCATGGAAAACCTGTCCGTAAAAAAGGATATTGAACGTATAGAGGGACAAAAGGCGGACGCCCTCGAAAGCTTAAAGCAATTTGAACAGGGCGGTACGGGGCTTCAGCTGGAAATTGAGGAGCAGGAAAATAAAATCGAGAGAATACAGCTTGAAATAGAAGAGAAGGTCAGACGCGCCGAAAGCTTAAAAACCGAAGCGGACGGCGGAAACGATCAAGCGGCTGAACTTATAGCCCAAATGACTGCTCTGGATAAGAGGATTACAGAAATCAACAGGGAGATAAGGGAAAAGATAGAGGCTAAGGAAAAGTTTTCCAACGCCCTCGCCGTAGCGGAGGAAAGAAAAAACTCCGCGGAAAAGGAGCGGGACAGAATAAAGTCATCCCTTTGGGAACGCTACGAGCTTGCCCCCAGTGAGGCGGAGAGCCAGGCGGAGATTCCCGATGACATAAAATTTGCCAGAGGACAGCTGGCGGAGTTGAGGCGCAGGATATCGGCGCTGGGAAACGTGAATCTTGCTTCCATAGAAGAATACGATGAGGTTTCCGCCCGTTACAAAGAGCTTAAGAGCCAGCTTGACGATGTGGAGAAATCGAAGCGTGAGCTGGAAAAGCTTATAGAAAACCTTACGGCGGAGATAAAAGCCCGCTTTTTGGAAGGCTTTAACAGTATAAACAATCATTTCAAGCGCATTTTCACCGAGGTGTTCGGCGGCGGAAGCGCCCACCTTGAGCTGACCGATCCGGAGGATGTTTTAAACAGCGGAATAGAAATTTTTGCGGCGCCTCCGGGAAAACTGATAAAAAACCTTATTTCCCTTTCCGGCGGCGAACAGACAATGGTTGCCATCACCATTTATTTTGCCATACTCCTTCACCGTCCCACGCCGTTTTGTATGCTTGACGAGGTAGACGCGGCTTTGGACGAAGTAAACGTAGTAAAATACATAACCTATCTTAAAAGATTTTCCGGAAGCACTCAGCTTATGGTAATCACTCACAGGCGCGGCACGATCGAAGGGTGCGACGTGCTTTACGGTGTGTTTATGCAGGAGAAGGGGGTTTCAAGATTGATGCGGCAGGAGATTATTGATGATTTGGATTTGGAGCTGGAGTAATAATCATTCTAATGTCAGGCGTTAAAGGCGTCGAGACAGTCGTTTTATGACTGCCTGAAAAATCCTAATACATTATGGAAGCATGAATAATAATACTAATAACCATTTAATACTAATCCCTTTTTGAACTGTGGGATTAGTGTTTTGGGTGCAATCCCATTTTGAACTGTGGGTATTACGTCAGTTCAAAATGGGATTGGTATAATAACCATTTAAAAAATAGATAAACTATTTTTTAAATGCCATGCCGCAAAAGCGGCATGGTGAGGGAGCAAAGCTCCCTCAGTTATTGTATTGAACTTAAATAACCACCGCCTTCGGCGGTACTTCGGCTTCGCCGAAGTATTTGAATTGTGGATTTTATCCACAATTCAAATGGTTATTAGTATAATGATTCAGAGCGTGTTCACATAAAACTCAATACGCATCTTTTGGGCAAATTTTGCCGAAAAGATGCGTATCCCCGCTTTATATGAAAATACTCTGAATGTGAGGGAAATTTTATGACCAAAATACTCTTTATCTGCCACGGCAACATATGCCGTTCCCCTATGGCGGAATTTGTAATGAAAAAACTTGTTTCAGATGCGGATTTGTCATCGGAAATACTCGTATTTTCCGCCGCCACGAGTACGGAGGAGCTTGGAAACGACATACATTCCGGCATCCGCCGCAAGCTTTTCCAAATGAAGATACCTTTTTCACCGCGTGCGGCACGTCAGGTTACAAAAAAGGATTATGCCGAATATGATTTTCTTATAGTTATGGACGGCAATAATGTACGGAATTTAAGGCGTATTATAGGAGATGACAGGGAAAGTAAGGTGCATAAGCTTCTTGACTTTACAGAAAGAAAGGGGCAGGATATTGCCGACCCTTGGTATACGGAGAATTTTGATGTGACTTATGAAGATATTATTGACGGGTGCAGGGGATTGATGCGGTTTTTGGGTTATTGATACATATTGCTTTCAATTTTATAAATTTCTGCATTTCCGTTTTTCCCTATCTTATCCACAGCCCCCATATACAACAGTATTTCAAGCATAAGTTTAGCGTCGGTTGTCTTTGTATACTTCTGTAATTCCTTTACCGTAAATTCTTTGGGAACGCCTTCGGGAAGCAGAACAAGGTAATCGGAGGGCTTTTCAAGATATATTTCCCGTCTAAGCGCCAGAGGAGTTTTGGTAAAGGCGCCTTTTTTCCGTCTTTTGCCCGTATTTTTTGAAACGTAATTCACTCGCTCCACGTCCAGTTCGGCAATACATATCGTAAGATTCGGGTTCGTAAGAAAGCTTTTTATACGGTACAGCTCAAGGAAAAACTCGGTTAAGCTGTTATTGTATCTGAATCGTCCTTCTCTCAGCAGCTCGCCGTTTGCGTCGTCGGCTGAGATGACCCGAGTACGCTTTTCGTAAGGGTAAACCACCGTTACATGACAAACGGAAAGCATTATCTCCAGCTTTTTGTTCAGCTTGCCGAAATTGCCCGTCTGTATTTCAAAAATCCCGTTTTCTGTGACGATATCGGCGTAAAAGCTGCCTATTTTGGCTTCCTGATCGTAATCGTTGGAAAAGTAATTCTTTAAAACGGAATGAATGCGCTTTTCGTTGAGAGTTCCTATTCCTGTTTCCGCATTCGCTTTTCCCTCTTTGTTCTTTTCGGTTTTCTTTTTTGCGGATTCGGCTGATTTTGCCGCGGCTTTTTCAAAGCGCGCCGCGTCGGGCTCGTTTATGACATTTTCGCGGGGGGAGTATTCAAAAATACTTGTCTGTTCGGCCTCTATAAATTTTGGAACGCTTATCTGCTCATTGCTTCCTATAACGCCGTCGGCTGTTTCTTTAAGAATTTCGGCGGCATTTGACACGGCGTATGCGCGGTCGGCGGCCTCAAACATTGAGAGGTCGTTCAGATTATCGCCGAAAACCACAACTTCGTCGGGATTCAGCATTTCCCTGAGTTTTTTTACTGCGTTTGCTTTTGAAGCGCTGACGGAAAACACCTCCAGCCAAAGCTCATTTTTGCGGTAGCAGTCATAGTACTCGGTATAAGCAAACCCTTTTTCGGCACAGAAAAGCACTTTTTTTACCTCATCGGGAAAAGAGGGGTTTAAAAAGGTAAGATAGTGGACGTTTCCTTTAAATAATTCGTCATAGCTTGAACAGGAGCGTATCGTTTTATCTCCCTTTCGGTCGTCAAGAAAGCTTTTGACTCTGCTTTTTTTGCTTTCAAGATAGCTTGCTCTCATAATTCCGTCTATGAAGGAAAATACTATGGGAGCTTCGCCGTATTGTTCCGCGGCTTTTTTTATTTCGGAAAGATCGGTGTTATCCAGACCGTTTAATGATATAACCTCTCCTGTTTTACCGTCGGCAATTATTGCCCCGTTCATAAGTATGACGGGAAGCTTTATTTCCGCTTTGTTCATACGGAAATTTGCGGAATCGAAACGGCGGGCGGTGGCGTAGGTAAACATAACTCCGTTTTCGGACAGGCGTTTCAGCATCTGAGCGGCACGGTCTTTCAGTCCCGATTTGTTGGTTAAAAGAGTACCGTCAAGATCGGATATGTATAAAGTATTTTTGTATGGCATTTTCAAGGCTCCTTTTTTGGAAGTTCATAATATTATAAATCAAAACCTGTTTCCGATTGTTTATTTTGTATGATTTTTATAGGTTAATTTCCTCAATAAGCTTCCGAATCTCCCTCTCCGTCTCCTTAACCTCCGCATAAAATTCATTCGCCGACACCCTCATCGCATTGCTGCCCAGAATAATCAACTGTTCCAGCCCATCCGAAGTAGCCACCCTGACCCTATGTCGTTTTCCCAAAACGCGTGTAGTCTTTTCAATGTACATATCAGCCGTTTCCGCCTCTTTTGTGTACACTATCGAGATACCGCCCACCTCTTCCACTTCCCCTTTATTGCCTTTGACCTTATAAGCGTCAAACACTAAAATCAACTCGCACCGCCTGTATCCCCTATAATTGCACAAAATCTGTATCAACTCGTCCCTTGCATGCTCAAGATTTTCCATAGCCAGAGCCTTTAACTCTTCCCAAGCGAAAATTATATTGTACCCGTCCACCAGAACATATTCCGGACCGCTTGGAACAGGAGAAGCCTTATAAGTTTTTTCTTTGGGGGCAGCCTTCGGCTTTTGCCGCTCGTTGAAGCGGTTGGGATTATTGTCGATTTTTCCGAAGGTACGCTCAAATATTTCTTTTAACTCCTTTTCGCTTGCTTCCCTCTGTTTAAATCGGTTTGCGATCAGTTTTACCCGTTTTTTCTCGCTTTCAAACTCCGCTTCCTTTTCTTCCTCGGTTTTTATGTGCATAAATCGGGGCGCTTCCTCCCAATTCACCGTATAACCCGAACCGTGGGAACAAAATACCGAATCGGCGGGGTTGGCAAGATCTTTGTCACAATCGTATCCCAACTTTTCAATGACCGCCTCCGCTTCGCCACATTCCCGATAGCCTATGGGGAAACAGTTTAAACGACCTTTACCCTTTGCGTATGCGGTGACCTCCGATTGATACCCCCTCAGCTTGGCGGCGGGAGCTTTTCCGCTTAGAACCATCATTTCTCCTTGAGAATCAGGTTCCCCGAACTCTGCCCCCATACGGTTAAGATCAGTCATGGCGCGCCCTAATGCTGATTGGGGAAGAGAGAAAGAAAACCGATACCATGGCTCTAAAATAATACTTTCCGCGCTCCTTAGACCCTGCCTTACCGCCCTGCACGCCGCTTGACGGAAATCACCGCCTTCGGTATGCTTTAAGTGCGCTTTTCCCGCTATAAGAGTTATTTTAACGTCGGTAAGGGGGGATCCTGTCAGCACGCCTATGTGTTTTTTGTCTGCCAAGTTGGATAAAATAAGCTTTTGCCAGCTTTGAGCAAGGGTATCTGGAGGACATTCCGCCGCATATCGTATTCCGCTGCCCCGTTCGGAAGGCTCTATCAGAAGGTGTACCTCGGCATAGTGCCTAAGCGGCTCAAAATGCCCCACCCCTACAACGGGAGCGGCAATAGTCTCCTTATAGGCAATACTGCCTTCCCCAAATTCAACATCAATGCCGAATCGGTCAAAAATAACAGTTTTAAGCACCTCTAACTGTATCTCGCCCATAAGCTGTAAATGTATCTCTTTGAGATTTTCGTCCCATTTTACTTTAAGCTGGGGATCCTCCCGTTCAAGGACTTTAAGCATTTGAAGCCCCGTGAAATCGTCGGTTTCGGGAGGCAGTATCACCCTGTATGAAAACAACGGTTCAAGTATTGGGAGAGGAGCGTCAAAGGCGGCGCCCAACCCCTGTCCCGCATAAGCGGAGGAGAGCCCCGTTACCGCACATACGGTGCCCGCGGGCACTTCTTCTTCGGAAGTAAATTTGCTGCCCGAATACAGCCGTATTCCCGTGATTTTTTCGTCTTCTATCTGCATACGGGCTTTTAGGTTCCCGCCTGTAACCTTAAGATGAGTAAGTCGATTGCCTTGTTCGTCCTGTGTGATCTTGTAAACCCTTGCGGCAAACTCATCGTCATATCGCGGGGCTTTGGTGTAAGCTGAAAAAATCCGCAAAAACTCTTCCGTTCCCGAAAGCTTAAGCGCCGAGCCGAAAAGACAGGGGAACAGACGTCTTTTCCCTATTGCCCAAACTATTTCGTCTTCATCAATTTTGCCTTTATCAAGAAATTCGCTCATCAGCGCTTCATCGCACAGCGCAGCGGCTTCGCACAAATCGGGATCGCTTATATCGCCCCCTTTTGCATTGGAAAAATCAACTATCTTAGTGTCAAGTTTCTCACAAAGCTCCTCTATAAGCTCTTTTTTAGACTTGTTGGAAATATCGGTCTTATTCACAAAAATAAAAACGGGTATATGATAGCTTTCCAATAGTTCCCAAAGCGTTTCGGTATGATTTTGTACTCCCTCGGAGCCGCTTATTAAAAGCACCGCGTAATCCAACACCTGTAAAACTCTTTCCGCTTCGGCGGAAAAATCAGCGTGTCCCGGAGTGTCAAGAAGAGTATACACCTCGCCGTCAACATTCAGCACCACCTGTTTGGAAAAAACCGTAATGCCGCGGCTGCGCTCTACTGAGTGGTTGTCAAGAAACGTATTTCTGTGATCCACCCTTCCGGGTTTCCGAATAACGCCCGCATGATATAGGAGCGCTTCGGTAAGCGTAGTCTTTCCCGCGTCGACATGGGCTAAAATACCTATGGAAAGGCGTTTTTTTGAGTTCTCCTTCATATCTTACCTTCTGTGCTTTATAATAATTACAAAAGTTATTACTATTGATAATATTATTGCGATTATAATAACTGTTTTTATTTTATCGGGAGCAGTCAGCCGAGATTCAGCCGCACCGTTTTCTCTTACTTCCTCCGAAGCGCTTATCGAAGGTGCTTCCGACTGTTCGGTAGCAGTTGACGCGGTTTCGTTGTCGGCGTTTTCCTCTCCGCCAATCGCTGCGATCTCCGAATGATTTTCCTCTTGTTCGGCAGCAATCGGCGTAGTTTCATCCGAAAGGGTTTCCGTTAATTCTTCCGAATCCTGTGTATCGGAAAGGGGAAGAATATTTTCCATAA
>CANDLP010000120.1 GCA_947385505.1 uncultured Clostridia bacterium | reverse complement strand
TTCAAACAGCTCGATACCGTTTTCTTCAGCTTGTTTGACAATGAGGTCGTAAAGTCCGTTTTTCTTGATAGAACCGCCGCCGTAAACCAACAAAACCCTTTTGCCGAATTTCAGCAATTCCTCAGACAAATGCTCCATTTGGTTTTTCCCGAAATATACCTTTGCGGGATTGTGAAAAATAAAGTCGTTCATAATAGTTTCTCCTATAAATTTAATACCAATCGTGCTTCTCGTTCCTGTCGAGAGCGGAGATTTGCTCCATTTCTTCGTCCGTCAATTCAAAATCAAACAGCGAGATATTCTCTAAAATATGAGCGGGATTTGACGAGCCGGGAATAACCGCCACGCCGTTTTGCAAATCCCAACGCAGAATGACCTGTGCAGCAGATTTTCCGTGATTTTCGGCGATTTTGAGAATGGTTTTGTCATTCAGCAGCTCATGCTGATAACCGCGCCCGCCGAGAGGATACCAAGCCTGCATTACAATACCCAAATTGTGCATATACGGAATTACCTTTTGTTCCTGATAATACGGATGTATTTCGTTCTGCACAAGCGCAGGTTTTATGTTGACCTGTGCAATAAAATCATCTATTTCCTCGGTATACCAATTCGAAAGCCCAAGAGAGCGGATTTTACCCTGCTCCGCAAATTTTTCCATAGCCTTGTAGGCGTTCACATCATTATCGCCGGGGTGGTGCAGCAACATCATATCAATGTAACCGATGTCGAGCTTGTCAAGCGCGTCTTGTATTGCTTTTTCGGGATTTTGAAACTGTTCGCCCGGATAGATTTTCGTTATCACAAAAATTTCCCCGCGCGGCACTTTCGACTTGCGAATAGCTTCACCGACTTCCTCCTCATTACCGTATATATACGCCGTGTCAATAAGCCGAACGCCCTGTTCAAGAGCGGAAACGATCGAATTTACACAGGTGTCGCCGTGCAGAGAGTATGTTCCGATACCCGCAATCGGCATTTCATAGCCGCTGTTGAGTTTGACAGCCGGCGCGTTTCCGTTGCTCCCAATGCTTAAATTAAATTTTGCCACCGAGCCGTTTGGAGATAAATTTGTTTGTTCAATGTTCAAGGCTTTTATCCACTCCGAAATATCGTTTTTGCTTGCCGAACCGCCGAAACGCTTACCCGAAAGCCAATTTGCGCCGTTTACGAGGTCGTGTAAATTCGTGTCGCTTGAACCGATACCGCTGCTGTGCGAGGTGCAGAACGGGACGATTGTTTTTCCCGAAAAATCATAGCTTTCAAGAAATGTAGAAATAATGCGCGGCGCTTGCCCGTGCCAAATCGGATAGCCGATAAATACGGTTTTGTAATCGCTCATATTCGATACGCTTCCCGAAATTTCGGGGCGGCAGGAGCTGTCGTTTTGCTCCTTATCGGCTCGTCCGTTCGTATAATATGCCAGATCCGCATCGGTATAAGGTACGGCAGGCATTATTTCGTACAGATTCGCACCGAGGATTTCCGCCGCATATTCAGCTAATTTTTCGGTTGTGTTTGTTGCGGAGAAATACGCTACGAGAATATCTGTTTTTTCTTCGGGAACAGCCGGAACATCAATGTCTGATGAGTTTTCCTCGCTTGACGATGCTGCCGCAATTGAAGTGATGGTCGAAACAGAGGAAAAACTTTCCCAATTGCTCTGAATAATTGTCGAATTCTGACCGCCGCTTATTCCGCTTTCATAAGCGGCACAAGCTGTAAAAGTCAATGCCGCCGAAACTGCACAGATAAGAGATATAACCGCTTTTTTGATTTTCATATTTTGCTCCTTTCTTCAAGTCTTTTTGTGTAGACGTTAATCGCTGTGACTTTCATTCGGATTCTGCTTTCGATAAATTTCATTACCTTTGCGGTAACGCCGCCCGCAATCGTATAAGGCGGTAAATCTTTTGCAACCACCGTACCCTCGGCGGCAACCGCCTATTCTCTCGTTGTAACTCCCGACAGAATAGCCGCATTTGAGCCGCCCCGCACATTATCCCCGATTTTTATTGGTGCGTAAATTTATCCTATTTTTTTCAGGATGCAAGTCGTGATTGATCGCCGTCAAAACCGCGTTATGTCCAATCAGCGCATTATCGCCTTCAATACTGCCTTGGCCTTGAAAGTGGCAGCACGAATTAACGAAAACGTTTTTACCGAATGTGATATTTTTACCGAAATCCGTATAAAACGGCGGAAATATTCGGAATTTTTTGTCAATCGTCTTTCCTGTGAGCCTGTTCATAATCTTGCGGATTTCTTCGGGAGTATGATAGCGATTGTTCAGCTCCATTGTGATTTTCAATGCTTTTTGAAACAACTCCTCGTATTGTCGTGTTCGGGATTGTCATGCGGATTGTCGCAAAATCCCGCTATTACACCTGCATTGATTACTATATCAGCCACTTCCTTTGCTCTGATTTAATTATAGCACTGTTGTTCTGAAATATCAAATACATATAAAATATAGAAAAATATACTCGAAAAGTATACTAATATTGAAACAGATAATATCCCCCTTGCTGAAAGAAAATCGGCAAGGGTGTGTACGAATACCTCTATAATCGGCTTTGTCATATTTGCTGCTGTCCTGCAATCGGCACTCATATAAAAATAACCTCAGATTTATATCCGAGGTCACTATTGTTGTTAAGCAATACTGTTATAATACGGGTTTGGCATGACATTATATCGGTTGAGGTTTTGATACAATAAATCGGCGCATCATGTAAGATGCGCCGATTCACTATTTATCCTATTACGTTTTTAATGATTTCTCCGTTAAGGATACCGCCCATTAAAGCAGACGGGTTAGTTTTAATTTTTATTAAAGCTGGTCTACTATCTCCAACTCCTCAAACAGCGAGCTCTCGTCATCATCCAACGACTCAACCTCGGCGTCGGGGATACCTTCGGCAAGTTCATCGTTTTCATCTGACGCTTCCGCGGGCGCGACGTTAATGGAGGTAACCAGATTCTTAATCTCCTTCAGATCGTCCTTGATGTTTCCGCCTGTTTCTCTAAGCTCGTCACCGATTTTTGCGCCGGTTTCTCTGAGTTCGCCCCTTATATTTCCGCCGGCCTCCTTCATCTGCTCTTTAACATTGCCTGAGGTCTCCTTAACGCGGTCGCGAAGGGTTTCCGTAGTTTCCTTTACCTGTTCTTTAAAGCTTTCTCCGGTTTCCTTAATTAGTTCAACCGTCTCCTCGCCCTTCTTTACCATATCTTCGGACTTAACCTGCTTTATTCCTTCGGAAATTTTATCGGCGGTGGTTCTGATGGTGCCTACCGCGTACATGGAAGCTCTGCGAAGCTTTCCTCCCTTTTGTGTTTCTTCTTTATATTCGGTGAAAGCAGAAGTATCTTCTTTTTTCTCTGTCATCTTTTTATACACTAAGTATCCTATGCCGGCGGTGCCCGCCAATGCCAATAACGCTGTTAAAGTTTTCATATCAATTATCCTTTCTACAAAATCGTGATGATATTATTATATTATTTTAACATAAATTTACCGAAAAGTAAATACTTTATTTGGAAAAATTTTGCGGATACGCTTCAAGATAAAAAATAGGCATTCCCATTTCGGTAAAGCGCTCCTCATATTCGGTCATAATATTCCCCGTTATTCCGCTGTTATGTAGATCGAGAGAAACATTTCTCAAAGCGAACCCGTCTTGGGAGAAATTTTCTATTGAAAACTCGAAAAGCCGCCTGTTATCCGTTTTTTGCCTAATGCAGCCATCATCGGCAAGTATCGACCGATATATTTTTAAAAAAAGCGGATGTGTCAGCCGATGCTTAGCGTAACGTTCCTTAGGATAAGGACAGCTGAAATTAAGATAAATCATCTCCACCGAATCGGCGGCAAATACTTTTTCAAGATACTCCGCCTTTCCCGCATAATACCTGAGATTTTTTATCCCGCTTTCCTTGGTTCTCTCCATAGCGGTAATAAGCACATTGGGGGTCTGTTCCAAAGCGATGAAATTTATATCAGGATTTTCTTCTGCCGTTTGCTGAATAAACCGTCCTTTGCCGCAGCCTATTTCCAAGCGCACGGGATTATTGTTCCCAAATACCGTCTTTGCGTCAAAAGGATCCGTTATCGGGCGTTCCCTTTGCTCCGCTATATAATCGGGGAGCCAGCCGAGGCATACTTCTCCGCACCGTTCTATGCGCTCCTCCAGATGGCGTTTTTTCCTCATTCTCATATTAGCGTCCCTTTCTATGAAAGCTTTTAATAAATTATACCATATTCTATTTAAAAAGTCCATTAGTTTTATAAGGAAACAGTATAATAATTGGTTACAAGTAGAAATGTGCAAAACGTAAAAAAGCTATATGAAAATTTGTAGAAACTGATGTAAACGTTTTTATAATCGGGTGCAGCAAGATAAAGGGCTTTTTAAAACGATTTTTTCCTTGTTTTTACATAGTTGGAAACTGATTTTTTTAACAAATTACTAAAATATTAGCATTATAAATAAATTTAAAGTTACTTTTCTGTCATTTTTTATATATAATCGATTTCCATACCGCTCTTGACCTTTTGAAAATTTTAGTATATAATATTCTTAGTTAAAGTAAATAAAAAGACCGTCTTGCTCTTATAAATTTTTTATAAGAGCGTGTTCGGATTTAGATTATTATATGCACATTCGTCTAATGCCACTCTTTTATTTGATTTTTTCCTATTTTTTATGGATAAATGTACACTGCCGACGGGGCGAAGCCGTATGCTTACGACCTCAAAAAACAATTTAAGGGCGATTGTCCAAGACCCGGAGGAGGCACAACAACTTGCAGCAGCCGCATTTACATAATGACACCGAATTTATCGGTGATGTAAAAATTCTTATATCCCATAAGGATACAGACATATTAGGCGCCGATAAAAGTGTTTACCGTTTTTTCGGAGTACGCGAATACGGAGATATGGATCTTATCCGCACTTTGGATCTTAAAAAATATGTGGATGAAATAATGGTTATTTCCGCTGAACGCGAAAGCTTCAGTCTTATTATGAAAAATTCTTTGGGATACTTTAACGCAGTTTTTACCGTAACAGCCAGAACCGAAAACGAAACAACGCTGAATTTAAAGCTTTTTAAATCCCGCGAAACCGACACCGTGCTTATGGCGGCTTCTCTGTCCGCCGACAGCGTTTTCAGATACGAGTTTAAATCAAAAAAAATGTATCTGTACAGCAACAGAAGCGGTGAATTCGCTTTTACCGGCTGTATGAATGATTTTGAAAAATATTTTGAGGATCATAATGTCGTTCACCGGGACGACACCGAAATATTCAAGCTCCTATGCCGTGATATACGCGAGGGCAAAAGCGAGATCAACCGAGAGCTAAGACTGTCCGAAAGCGGCAGCGATTATTCTCTTTACTCCGTAAGGGCGCGAACCGCCGTTACGGGAGGTGAAGAAAACGTAATGGGGCTTATCGCCAATATAGACAGCGGAAAAGGCGTCATACGCGCTGACGGACAATTCCTTGATTTTGAAAAAGAAATAACCGAATACGTTTTTGACATAGCAGACAGTTCAGTTGACGCAAATGAAGCAATACGGTCAGTACTTACTAAAACAGGAAAGCATTTTGGAGTTGAAAGGGTCTATCTCCTCGAAACAAACGATATGCCTTTTTCACTGGCCGTTACTTGCAGCTATTATTCCTCGGAGGAATACCGTCCCAAGGGGGATCCCGAAAAAACCGACAGCAGAAACTGGAACATTATGCTGTCACAGTTTGACCGAAGCGGCATGATTCATTATAATGATTCGTCAAGCGACCATATCCCCGACATTTTATATACATTTTCACATTCGCTTTCAGGAGCGGCAAAATCGGTTACATACTGTTCCTTAAAAAATAACGGACAATTCGGCGGCGTTTTATGCGTGGAAAGCTTTAAGGAAACCAAGCGCTTTTCCGATCTTAACATAGGTGAAATAAAAACAGTCGGCCGTATAATATCCTCTTACCTTTTCAAATTGAGGGAATACAGACGCGCCAAAACCACCATTGACCGTCTTACAAATTACGACAAGCTTACCGGAATGCCCAATTTCAACAGGTTCAAGCATATTGCAGAGGAAACTCTGCGAACGGAAAGTGATCCCGAAGCGCTTTCCCTTATATATTACGATATAAATAATTTTAAATACATAAACGAAAAGTACGGAGAAGAAAGCGGGGATCATCTCCTGATAGATTTTGCGGAAAGCATTGCACCGAACAATAAGGAAACTATCTTCAGCTGCCGTGTATTTTCCGATAAATTTGTACAGTTAGTCCGCTGTCCGGAATCTGAGCTTGAGAGCACCGCATTTTCGGTAATAAACTCCTTTGTGTACAACGAACAGCTTAAGCATTCCGGCTATAAGGTCACTTTCTCATGCGGTCTTTATACTTTCAAAGATAAAGAAACAGACATCAGCACTGCGCTTGACAATGTTACCCTCGCATCGAAAGCGGGAAGAAACATTGCGGAGACCACCTGCGTCAAATACCTGGATAATATGCGAAACGAGGTAAGGCAGGAGATCGAAATGCTCAACAACGCCATGAAGGGACTTATCAACCGTGAATTCGTGGTGTATTATCAGCCGAAGGTGGCTTTGGAAAACTCGCGTTTGGTGGGAGGAGAAGCGCTGGTACGCTGGAAAAAGCCTGACGGCACAATGATACCGCCAAACGATTTTATTCCTTGTCTTGAAAAGAACGGCTTTATAACCGCTTTGGACTTTTATGTATACGAGGAAGTTTGCCGATTTATAAAGAGCCGTGTGGATAAAAACCTGCCCGTGGTTCCCATTTCTGTGAACGTTTCAATGCTTCATCTGAAGGAAGAAGGATTTCTTGACAGGATAAACAGTTTGGTAAAAAACTATGGAATACCTGCCCAACTCCTTGAATTTGAGCTTACCGAAGGAGTATTCCTCGAAAACGAAAAAGAAGCCCTTAAAATAATGGAAAAGATGAAGGAAATGGGCTTCTTGGTGTCTATTGACGACTTCGGTTCGGGCTTTTCCTCTCTCAACCTGCTTAAGAATATGCCT
>CANDLP010000119.1 GCA_947385505.1 uncultured Clostridia bacterium | reverse complement strand
CCGGAGTTTATCGCTTTATTTTTCAAAACTGTTAATAATTTCACATAAAAACAGCCGGAACGTTATTGAAAACGTTTCGGCTATCAGCTTTGAATCTCTGCAATCCGCTCAGGTCGCACTCCAGCGTTGCCCTATCCTGATTACAAAGCAAAGTATAAAAAGTATTGGCTGTTTTCTCACAACTTATTCAATTCTTAATTGGGTTCATTTTTTATTGTACGTTTATTGGGGGGCAGAACCTGTTTTACTGTTCCCATTTCTGTTCACAACCTTTCTATTTTTATTTTATTGTTTTGTGTTGGTTGTGTCAAGTTTTATTATACAACATCATGCTGTTAATAATGTCCGTTGTGCTTGTAAAATGTTGGCTGTTTACAAATTCCTTAAGCAGCTCTTTCGATGTTTTTTCCATAATAATAGCATTTCCTTTCAGTTTTTTCCTTACTTTAAGTCTTGGCTGTTCGGAAGTGCTTTATTCAGTTTTACACAAAATTTATTAGGGTCTTTATTTTGATAAGAAATAAGATTTTTGACAGCTTGACTTCTGACAATTGTACAGCAGAATATTATTCACAAACAAAAAAGAATATCCTTTACGGCTTAAGCGAGTTGATCGGCATCAACTGGCGTGTAAAAGATATTCTTAAAAAAGTTTACTTGGAAGAAGATATTGATTTTGCCTCCACTCACAAAAAGTTTGCTAAAACAAGCTGCACACATTATTTTATTATGGATAAAACCTTGAAAGAGGAGTTGTATTTTAATTCTCTCCAAAGCTATTTTTCTTTTCTAATAATGAAATTTTTAAGCAGCAAACCCAAAGTGGTATTATGCGGTAATTTTTTATTCCCAAAACCAAAAAGGAAACACCCTACTGTGACCGAATAATTAAAAACGGAAAGACTTGTAAACAGATAGCTCCTGCACATAAACATCAATTGGTTGAAAAGGAAAATATGGTTATACAGGCGTTTGATAAAAACAGGAGGAAGATGTACAAGCGACTTGAACGGACTAAAGATTCGATGCATTAAATAGAAAAATCGCTTACGCTTTCGGAATATTATGATTGGCTTGATGAAGCGGAGAAAGTTAGAAGAGAGTTTTTAATGGGTAATATCAGTAAGGTAGAGCCTTAGAATCGTTGTGTTAGATTTCCATAAAGGGATTTGTACAATTTTTCTATCTTATAAATCAATGTAATCAAAATCTGTTTTTTTCATCAAAGCCTAACCTTTTCCTCCAAAAATTAAAGGAAGAGATTTCCCCCCCTCTTTCAAAAAAATCTTTCCTAACCTTTGAAAAATTAAACAGTAATTTTAATGCGGTAAAAAGCCCAATAACACCGAATTTCAAGAATTTAACAAAACTGCGCTTTGTAAGAATTCCCGTCTGACCGTCCAATTGATACTGTACAACCGCTTTTCTCGCAATAAAAGCCTTCGGCGAGGCATACGGGACGGCTATTGAAACCGTTCCTTTTTTAAGAAAAAGACAGGGAATAAAATTTGATGCGAAAGCTTTAAAGGCTCCTGTTTTATTATTTGTATTCGGTAAAAGAGATGTTTTGATTCCGTTCCATTCGGCAATTTCCACTAACGGCACAAACTTCGCGGCTTTTCTGCGCAGTTCGTCGTTCTGCCGCTCTTCGTCATTTGCAAGAAAAAAATCAACTCCGCCTAAAAAATCATTTACCGCTTTACAAACAAGCGGAATATTTTCGTACCTGTAAAATATCAGGTTTTTTCCCAGAGACGAAAGAAAAATCATGACCGCCATCCGTGAAGTTCCGCCGTGAAGCGCGGAAACAA
Source organism: uncultured Clostridia bacterium (assembly GCA_947385505.1). Taxonomy (GTDB): domain Bacteria; phylum Bacillota; class Clostridia; order Oscillospirales; family Ruminococcaceae; genus Ruminiclostridium_E. The sequence goes on along the minus strand of CANDLP010000119.1, from coordinate 5,323 downwards.
CCAACTCATTTCTGACCGTATAATAATCCATGAAAAAATTCATTTTATTTTCAAAGCTTTCGTGAAACACAGCGGCGCCATTCATGGTTATCACAGTTTTATCCGCGCAATTCCTTAGACCGTATTCAACATCATCAAGCTTTATAAAAAACGGCAGCGGAAGCCCTTTGACGGTAAACGACAGCGGCATGCAAAAGCACCACCAAGCGCCGTATTTCACATCGTTATTGTCAATATTATCCAGTAAAACGCTTTTTTGACGTACATCGGCGTTATGCTTAAAGCTTTCTATATTTCTTCCCGTCCAGTTCCCGCCCATTTCCCACTGAATATACGGCTCTTTTTCGGAAAGGAGCAGCATGGCGGCGCTGAAACAGCTGTCTTTGTGTGAGTTTTTAAGTATTGACATAAATACTGTTATCCGTTCCAATGTTTCCGTATAAAATTCCACATCATCGTCCATAAGAATAACATGTGAGCATTGCTCGTCAAAAGCTTCTATTATTCCCCGCGTAAAACCGCCGCTGCCGCCGTAATTTTTATTGGGCAGTATTTTTATGTAATCATCGGAAAGAGCGCCGCTGTCAAGTGTTTTCCCGTTGTCAACCACAAAAACATGGTCAATAAAGCTGATTTTTCGGCTTCGGAACCGCTCGATGTTTTTCAGCACATATTTTTCCCGTTTGTAGGTACACATCGCAATGCCTACCTTGATTTCCGAGGGTTCGCAATCCGAATAGTAACAGCCTTCAAAAAAAACGCAATCCGTTAGCGCGAATATTTTCGGATACAAAAACCCTGTTTCGGGAAGCTGTTCAAAATCCGCGTGAAGCTCATAAAAATCCTCTGCTTCTGCTTCCGCAATAATATGCTCCGCTCCGTCAAAAAAACAGAGGGCTATTCTTGCCTTTCCGCTGAATTTACAGGAAAAGTCAACACCCTCCGCTTTAGTAAAATCACGGTATTTTGTATAGGAAAAGCTGTTGAAATATGTATCGAAGGAAAGCGTTTCTCCTTTTTTTAAAACGGTATTTCCTCGGTAAAACATTGTTTTTTCTTTATTATCGTTTGGAAAAATTATTTCCTGAAGCTTCAGCATTTCTGTTTTCCTTTTCGGTTCAGCTTTCCGCCTCCACTGTATCCAAAGCGGACCGAATAGCCTTATCCATATCGTAATACTTATATTGACCGAGCCTTCCGCCAAATATAACATCGGGACGCTCCGAAGCAAGGGCTTGATATTTTTCAAGCAGCTTGCTGTTTTTTTCATCGTTAACGGGATAATAAGGCTCAATTCCGCGTTTCCACTCTGCGGAATATTCGCGGCTTATAACGGTTTTAGCCGTGTCTGCAAATTCAAAATGCTTATGCTCGATTATTCTTGTGTACGGAATATCTGCGTCTGTGTAGTTTACCACCGCGTTACCCTGATAATTTTCTTTATCCGCAATTTCGTTTTCAAATCTTACGGAACGGTATTCCAATTCACCGAGACGGTAATCGAAGAATTCGTCTATGCAGCCTGTAAAAACGGTTTTTTCGGCTATTTTTTCTTCGCTCATATCCTTATAATTTATGTTTAATTTTACCTCAATTCCGTTTAACAGTTTTTCAAATATTTGTGTGTAGCCGCCTATGGGAATGCCTTGATATCTGTCGTTAAAATAATTATTGTCATATGTAAATCTTAAGGGAAGGCGCTTGATTATAAAAGCGGGAAGCTCGCTGCATTTACGTCCCCACTGCTTTTCGGTGTAGCCCTTTATCAGCTTTTCGTAAACATCGTTTCCCACCAGCTTTAACGCTTGTTCCTCAAGATTTTGAGGTTCGGAAATATTAAGCTTGTCTATCTGAGATTTTATTATTGCTTTTGCTTCTTCGGGAGTTTTTATATTCCACATTTTGCTGAAGGTGTTCATGTTGAAGGGCAGATTGTAAAGCTCGTCCTTATATATTGCAACTGGCGAATTTATATAATTGTTGAATTCCGCAAATTGATTTATATATTCCCATATACGGCGGTCGGAGGTGTGAAAAATGTGCGCGCCGTATTTGTGAATATTTATTCCTTCCGTTTTTTCGGTATAACAATTACCGCCGATATGAGAGCGCTTATCTATTACAAGGCACTTTTTTCCCTTTGCGCTCATTTCGTGCGCAAAAACGGCTCCAAAAAGCCCCGCTCCTACTATCAGATAATCATATTCTTTCATTTTATCTTGTTCCTTCAAACAAAAGCTTTTATGAATAAAAAGCTGATATTTTGAATTTTACCGCTATTTTTTTGGCAAAGAATCTGCGGCGGCTTTCCGGCGGAAAAAGCTTAAAGCAAAGACGCTTTTTTATTCCGCAGTTTACGTCTAAACGAGGTATTTCCGCTACTTCTATACCGTTGTTTTTACAATATGTAATGTATATGCCCGTAAAAATTTCTCCCAAATAACCGTTTGTCCTGTCGGACTGAAAATCGCCGTGAAGCCTTTTAACGGAATCAAACTCGCTTAATGTGTTGAAAAGAACTTCACAGTAATTTAAAAAAAGCTTTTTATTCATCACAAACATATTGCAGAAGTACTGTCTGTTTTGAGATAAATATTGCTCCGACACATTTTTGAATTCGGGGTAATTTTTATTTAAAAGCTTGATAAAAAGTTCCAGATCCTCGGCGTAATGATATTTTGCCGTACAATAATGTCCGTAAACGGAAATCCCCATATTTTCGCTTTTCGGAGCTATAATTTCATTATGTTCGATAAGCTGCCGCCAATAACGCTCATCGGCAAAAAATCTTGCTTTTTCTTTTTGCGTAAGCTTTCCCTTTGCAAAATAAGGTCTTTTTCCTCCTGTTTCAGCGGTAAAAAATCGCCTGTAATGATAAAACCCGTAATAATCCGCCTCAATATTTTTCCACGCGTAATAGTGTGCCGTAAGCTCGCAGTATTCGGAATTTTTTGATGAGATATTTTCTCCCTTGTCATCATGAAGGATACCGTTAATTTTCGGATTGACGGCGCTTCCGCACTGTATGGGCTCACAAAGCGGTGGGAGAACATCATAGGATTTATGACAGCAGACAAATATTCTTATACTGCTCATCAGCTTTCCTTTGTTGGCAATACGCCCGTTTTAAGAAACAGCTCGTATTCGTCGCACACTGCCGCAGTTTCTCCGAAACGTATCTGATTTCCGCGGTCAAGCCAAAGCACCTTATTGCACATTCTGCGTATCTGAGCTATCGAGTGAGAAACAAGAATTGTAGCTTTTCCGTTTTGTATGATTTCTTTCATTTTTGCCTCGCTTTTTTCACGAAACGCACCGTCGCCTACCGATAAAACCTCGTCCAATATCAGGATTTCGGGTTCTATCATGCTTGCAATGGAAAAGGCAATGCGGGATTTCATTCCGCTGGAAAGCTGCTTAAAGGGACGCTGTTCAAATTCCTTCAGCTCGGAAAACTCAAGTATTTCGGGGTATTTTTTATCCATAAATTCGCGTGTATATCCGAGCATTGCACCGCGAAGATAAGCGTTTTCCTTTAAATTCAGATCACCGTCAAAGCCGCTTGCCAGCTCCAGCAGCGCGGCAATCCTGCCGTTTACTTTAACATATCCCGTTGACGGCTGCATAATTTTGGTCACAACTTTCAGCAGTGTGGATTTTCCGGCTCCGTTATTCCCCACTATTCCTAACATATCGCCCTGCTCTACCGTAAAGGAAACATTGTTGACCGCCATAAATGATCTGACCTCATATTTGCGGGTAAGCTTTTTCATCAGATATTCCTTTAAGCCGATATTGCGCAGATCTCCTGTGACGTACTTAACGGAAGCATTCTTTACTTCTATAATTGTTTTACTCATATTGCTCCTGTCATATATAATATAAGAACTTGTAATTTTTCTTTTTGTATATAACTGCGCCTATAATCAGGGCAACGACGGCATATGCCAACGCCAGAAGGTGAAACGAAAATTTCGGTATTGTGCCTTCAAGAATAATTTTGCGGAAATAACGAATATAGACATAAATGGGATTCAGATAAAACAAATACTGAACTTCCTGCGAATATGCGTCTATGGAATAAAAAATGGCGGATAAATACATTAGGAGCAGAGTGAAGATATCGTAAAGATATTTCATGTCGCGGAACATGAGATACAGCGCCGAAAGGATCAGTCCCATGCCTAAATTAAATAATATTAGACAGCATATCGGATACAGCAGCATTATAAATTTCCATGTAAAAGAAACGCCGTCTATTATACAAAATAAGAACAGGAACACAATATTTATCCCGAAATTTATAAGTGCCGACACATTTTTGGACAGAAGAAACATGTATTTCGGTACATTGACCTTTGAAAAAATTCCTGCGTTATCATAGAGTGCAGTCATACCTGTGGCAGTCGACTCTTTAAAATAACCGTACAGAAGATTGCCGCAAAATAAATATATGATATAATGCTCCATATTTCTGCCGAAAAATTGGGTAAATACAAGTGCCATTACGCCCAATGTCATCAAAGGTCCTAATACACTCCACAGCATACCGAGAACGGTGCGCTTGTATTTTTTTGTGAAGTCGCGTTTTACAAGTTCTTCGAAAAGAAATTGATGCTGTTTCATTTTTTGAATTATTTGTTTAATCATTCAATAATCTCTTTTCCGATATAAGATTTTCCCGCTTATTTAAAAATTTCGAGGATCTCATTAAATGAATTTATAACTGAAATCGGATTGAACTTCGATATTTCTCTTTCGGATTTAAAACCAAATCCATAAGTACAACCGATAAAATCAACATTCGCCGCTTTGGCTCCAAAAGCATCGTTGTCGCTGTCACCGATCAGCACACTTTCAGTGTTTTTGCAATTTAATTCATTTACACATTTTTTTACAAGATCCGATTTCATAAGCCGATCGTCCTTATCCACACCGTGAATCAAATCAAAGCAACAAGCCATATCAAGCTTTTCAAGCATATCTTTAGCAAGATATTCCGCTTTAAGTGTTGCAACGGCAAGCAAATATCCTCTTTGCTTTAATTTTTGCAGAGTTTCACAAACATCAGGATAAGGCGACGTACCTTTAATACCTTCGGTAATATAATGCTCCCTATAAATCTTTACGGCCTTTACAGCCTCATTTTCAGAGAAACGAAAATGATTTATATATATTTCCGGCAATGATCCTCCTATTATTCCGTCAAGCGTCTCCATAGAAGGCGCATTTCTTCCCATTGCTGTATTAGCATATATATGACAATTATAAATACCCGCAGATGTATCGGCAAGTGTGCCGTCAAGATCAAAAATAAGTAATT
>CANDLP010000118.1 GCA_947385505.1 uncultured Clostridia bacterium | reverse complement strand
AATGGAATTCGAGCCGGGCGATACCGATGAGCTTGTATTTGCCGAAAGAGTAGTGGGAGGAAGCGTTCCCAAGAACTATTTCCCTGCGGTTGAAAAGGGCTTGCAGGAAAGCATTGCTCACGGCGTACTGGCGGGATATCCCGTTGTCCGTATTAAAGCCACTTTGTTTGACGGCTCCTACCACCCAGTTGACAGCTCGGAGCAGGCGTTTAAAATGGCGGCTCACATCGCATATAAGGCGGGCTTGCAGCAGGCTTCCCCCTGTTTGCTTGAGCCTATTATGAGCCTTTCCATAATGGTGCCCGACGATAACACAGGCGATATTATGGGCGTTATCAACAAGCGCAGAGGCGCCGTTCTCGGTATGAATCCCGTAGGCAGCGGAATAACCGAAATTTCCGCCGAGCTTCCTATGGCGGAGACAGGCGATTTTGCCACGGTAGTCCGTCAGATGACAAGAGGTATGGGAGGCTTCACAATGGAATTCGCCAGATATGAGCAGCTGCCCTCCAATCTGGAAGCGGAAGTAATTGCCAACGCTCCTAAGTTCAGCGAGTATGAAGGATAAGTAAAATTAAAAGTTAAGCGCCCTGCGGAAATTATTCTGCAGGGCGCTTAATTGTTTGTATTATTTCTTTTTCTTAAAGAGTACTATTGATGCGGCTGCGGTTACAACGGGGAGAATTGCAAGCGGAACGCCTGTATTCAGGTTTTTGTCTTCGTTGTTTCCGCTTTGTTCAATTATATTGTTTTCTTTTGTTTCCGACGCAGCGGTGGGTTGAGACGAATTATCGTTTATGTTTCCGTTATCGCTGCCGTCTTTAACGGTAATTGCCGCGGTGGTGTCGTTGGGGATTGAGGGCGCGGTTGTTTCTGAGTTGACGGTTTCGCCATTTGTACTGCCTGAATTATTGTTGCCTGATGAGGGAATGGAGAAGCCCAGTGAGCCGGTTATAGCAGGGGCTGTTGCTTCGGGAATAGATTCTTCCGGTGTTGATACCTCAGGGGTTGATTCCTCCGAATTAGACTCTTCCGGTGTTGATCCTTCAGGAGTTGATTCCTCCGGTGCAGATTCTTCGGGGGCAGAGCTTTCGGGTGTAGTAACGGCGGGGATTTCCTCTTCGCTTATTATACGTCCGCATACGGTACATTCTTTATGTTTTAAGCCGTTTTCCTCTCCTTCGACTTCCTTGTCAATGATCCATTCACTTTCGCTATGTACGGATTCGTCGGATTTTTCACCGCAGGAGCATTCATGCCAATGAGCGTCTTTATCGCTTTCCCAGCTTTTGCCGAACACATGGGTATGCCCGTCTTTACTTTCGCCTACAAAAGCGTAGATGCTGAAATGTTCGAGGTAAATGATATAGGAATCCTCCGTCTGCTTTCCCGGAATAAGCTCCTTTTCAGGCTTTCCGTTATTGTCAACTATACGATAGCAGTAGAAGGTTTTGTCCCTGTGTCCGCTCGGAATAGGAATAATTACCTCCACAAGTCCGTCATAGCCGTTTGAATAATCCTTATCGCCGTTCCAGAGAGTAAGGTCGAGAATATTGTATTGCTTGTTCTTGTTGATGGATTCGCCTAATGCCTCTTCAACTCTTGCAATACCTTCTTCGTCATATATTTCTCTTGCTTTTATTTTTATATCGGCAAGGTTTATGCCTGCACCGGCGTCGCTTTTATCCTTCATATTGCCGGGATTTACTGTTACAGATACAATTGAATCTTCGGGTTTAGCGGAAGGATTGGTTTCAACTTCGGCCTCCTGTTTGTTTTCTTCCTTGAACGGGTTGTTTTCGCCGTCCGCGTCGCCTATTATTATAAAGGGAATGTTATGGCGCAATGCGTAAAAGTAAATAGCGGAATTTTTATAGCCTCTGAGCGTAAAATCCTCAAATTTGCTGTCTGTGTACTGAAATCCGAAAGCTTGATCGCCAATGTTGCTTACGCTTTGGGGCACGGTAAGGAGCTTGATTCCCTTGCAGCCTCTGAACGCCCAGTAGCCTACATATTCAACGCCGTCGTTTATGCTGACATCAGTGAGAAGCTCGCACTCGGCAAATGCTTCAAATCCTACGAAATTCAGCGAACCGAGTATTTCAACGGAAGAAAGACCCTTTGAGCCGTAAAACGCTGCGTCGCCGATATGATTTACGGAAGCGGGAACAGTGTAATCCCCGTTTCTCCCGACGGGATAAGCGTTAAGTTCTTTCATATCCTTTGTGAACAGTACTCCGTCTACCGAAACATAAGCATTGTTGCCGGGGTCGCAGGTTATTGATGTGAGTGAAGTGCTCTGTGCAAATGCGCCGCCGCCCACGTGCGTTACATTTTTGGGAACATTTATTGTCTTAAGGGAATAACAGCGCTCAAATACCCAGCTGTCTATGTATTCAAGAGACTGGGGCAAAGTTACTTCGGTAAGATTTTCACAGGTGTTAAATGCGAACCAGTCAAGTCTTTTTACGTTTTCGGGGATTACGAGAGTTTCCATTACCTTATTCATGTAAAAGGCGTTCATACCGATTTCGGTAACGGGTTTGCCTTTGATTTCCGAAGGGATAACAACCTTGGGGTTCTTGATTATTCCGCCTGCTATTGTTACCTCGCTTCTTTTTTCGTAATAGAAAAAGATATTTCCTTCATATTCGTATTCTTTATCCAAATAAAAATAAACGGTAAAGGTATCGCCGGATTTAAGATTGTTCCTTTCTATGGCGTCCTTGTTTACGCTCACTCTAAAGAAGATTTGTCTGATAATATCGCTGTCATCAACAGATACATCGGTATCAAATGCCATTTTGTCTGTGTTATATACTGCGTTCCAACCGCTGTAGGAATAATCGCCATTGTCGGTTTGAATGCAGATAGTCGTTATGATATCGTTTTGGGTTATATCTATGTCGCTGCCAATAAATTGATAACCGTTGACGTAAATGCCTTTGTATAATTCCTTAAGTTCGCCTATTGTTGTCTCTCCTTCGGTCACTCCGGGCATTTTAAAATATAAATCATAGTCGCTTATGAGTTCATGCTCCTCGCTCCATTGGTTGGGCACAACCTGCATTATTGCGCTTTTCGGCGTGAAGTTATAGACGAAAAAGCCGTTTTCGTCCGTTGGATCGTATTTTACATGAACAGGTTCCGACCATTCGCTTACATTTCCGTCGATATCAACGGCGCATACGGATAAATCGTATTCATTACCATATAACATAATAAAAAATTGTGACAAATAATTATAATCAGCTGAAAACATCGAGTGAGAATTTTCATTGGAAGCTTTAATTATATAACCTATTGCTTCTTTGTCAAGATTATCTACCTCAACATATATGGTTCTAACGAAATCGTTTGTGTAATTAAGAGATGCATTTGTTATTGTGGGGGGCGTAAGCTTATCGTTTATATTTCCGCCGTTAAATTCATATAAAAAGCTGTCCTCGGAAATAGCATCGTATGAATTGTAATTATCATCTCTTATGGCGTATGCTTTTAAAATGTTGGATTTTTCGGGAACAAAAGTGTGCGATTCCGACGGGTATTCCTTAATATCCAATGAAGCTTCCGCAAATTCAAGCGGTAAATTAACATAAGGTTTATCGTTTTCATCAAACTTGTAAGTGAAACCGTATGTAGGATCACCGTCATTTACGGACAATTTGTAGGAAAAACCTGTGTTAACGTTTAATTTATTATATTGATCCCAATATAAATTTCCCGTTGTTTCATTGTAATAGAAGTTTGCCTTCCATGTATCGGGTTCGAATTCGGTTACCGTAACAGGTTCCGACCACTTACTTATATCGCCGTTGATATCTACCGCGCACACTGAAAGAGTGCCTAAAACAGATATATTATTTTTTTCATTTGACGTAGGTACAAAGGATACATTTCTGTTTTCATTGTTGTCGTAAATCAAGTATCCTACCGCTTCCTTAGTGGCATTCCATTCGATGCCCGCTGTTTTATCGTTTTCAATGTATTCATATAAAACCGGTATTTCCAATTCTTCTTTAATATCACAGCCGTCATAACTGTATGTAAAGCTGTCGCTTGAAGAGATTATTGTTTCATTGTCATTGTTTCGTACTTCTACGGTATATACAATATCTCCGGTAAATTCGCTTAATGTCAATGCCAGATTGACGGGAATATTTGCGTTCGGCTTTTCCAGCGATAAATCGCCCCAGCCCATTCCGCCAAAGCTGGAAATGTAGTCACCTTCGCTGTTTTGCATACAAATTTCATATTTGTGTTCATCGTCAATAAACCCTTCGTAAGGATCCCATGATAAGATACCTGTTGTTTCGTTATATACAAAATTCGCCTGCCATATTTCGGGTTCAGGTTCGGATATAATAAAAGGTTCCGACCACTCGCTTCTGTCGCCCTTTACGTCAACGGAACAAGCTATATATTCTTCACCTCTTTCCAAAGAATACCATTTATCTTTTCCGATTTTTCCGCAATAGCTTAATGCGTTATAAATAAGCTCATCTGTAACTGCTGTTTTTTTAAAAACATATCCTACAGCTCCGTCAGCATCGTCCCAAGTTATGCTGCACTCAGATGAGTTTACAGTGATATTAGAAGGCGGCGCTAAGTCGGGATTTATATCACAGCCGTCATAGTTGATAATGAAATTATTTGCCGAAGCTTCTACTCCGTCTGCTGAGCAAAGTCTTATGCTGATATCCCCTGTCATTATATTTGGATTTTCTTCATCCGTATTATAAAGATTTGTTCTTGCAATACTTTGTTCAGCCAAAAACAAAGAAATATTAACATTGGGTTTATGGACAGACTTGTCTGATAAATAGGAAAAATAAAAAATATGCCTTACATATTCTTGAAAAGCATAACAGAATACGCGTCCATCAATATCAACAGGGGTTCCTTCATCCCATGATAGGATTCCTGTATTTTCATCAAACATGAAATTTGCGTTCCAGAGCTCATAAGGTTCTGACCATTCGCTTCTGTCGCCGTTGGCGTTTACCGAACACACTTGATACTGAAATAAACATTCGCTCCAGTTCCAATCATATTGGTTTAAAGTTTCATTATTATCATCTATACCTTTAAACTCATTATCAGGATCATAATAATAACAAGAACCGTATGGATAGTCGTCGGTTATTAGATCTTGATTAAAATCATCAGGAGTTTTAAAAAAATATACAATTGCTCCTTCGGTATCTTTCCATCGAATTGACGTTCCGTTACAATAACCGTGTTGTAAAACAGGTGCAGTTAGTTGATCTGTCATATCACAGCCATCGTAGTTTATTGTGAATCTGTCGGAAGATTCGGCTATCACCATTTCATCAGAGTTCATTTCTCCCGCTCTTATGTAAACGGTAAATTCGTCCGTATCAGCGCCTGTAAACAGGTCATAAAATGCTAATTTAGCCATAAGCTTAGTTTTACACTCGTTTTGTTTTGTATTGCCGGTAAACAGCACTTCGTTGTCATAAGTAGAGTCCGACGCCCTGTCTACATATACGACATAATGAATATCCTGTCTTCTGTCATCATATGCGTCCCATGACAATTCACCGGTTGCTTCGTTGAAAACAAAATTCGCCTCCCATGTATCAAGAGCCGCTTTGCTTTCTGCTTCATTGTTTGAAGATGCCGTTTCTTTAAAACCGGCGCTTTCCGCTTCAATGCCGTATTGCGTCATCGGCAGGCTTACCGCGGTTATTGTAACGGCAAGCAATGAGGCGATAAATTTTTTCAGCTTCATACGTTTTTTACCTCCAAAAAATTTTTATTACCTATTATAACATATTTTCTTTTCAAAAAGTCATAGATGTAATAAATTGTATTGGAAATGTAATAAATAGCATTTTTTTAAAAAATGAAAATCAATAGCTTCGGAAAATAATCCTTGCTATCTGATATACCGCAAACGCCGCCGCATACGCAAAGCAAGACTGATACACAAGCGCGAATAACGTCCACTTAAAGCTGTTCATTTCCTTGCCTATCGCCGCCGAAGCGGCAATGCAGGGAGTACACAGCAGGTTAAAGATCAGGAAAGAAAATGCCTCCGCAGCCCCTTTAAACACGGTTTCCGCGCCGCCCACAACTCCGAATACTCCAACTATTTCTTCTTTTGCCAGCAGTCCCATCAGCGTGGCTACCGCAGCGCGCCAGTCGCCGAAACCCAAGGGCTTGAACAGCGCCGCAATTCCTGCTCCCAAAACGCCCAGAACGCTTTCGGACATATCGGCGGCGGGACTTATTCCGAAAGAGGTTATTTTATAGCCCGATAAAAACCAGATAGCCGCAGACGCAATCAATATAACCGAACCCGCCCTTTTGACAAAGGAAAAGGAACGGTCGGAAACGGCTTTTATAATATTTTTCATAAGCGGAAAACGGTATTCGGGCAGCTCCATTATAAACGGAGTATCTTCATATGCAAAAAAAAGCGTTTTTTTCAGTATAATGCCCGAAATAAGCACAGCCAGTACTCCCATAATATAGCACAGCGGCGCTGTCCACCATTTTCCGTTAAAAAACAAGGAGGATATCATGGAGATAACCGGCAGCTTTGCGCCGCATGGCATAAAGGTTGAGGTGATAATTGTCATTCGCCTCTTGGCGGGGTCGTCTATGGTGCGCGAGGACATTATGGCGGGAACGCCGCAGCCCGTGGCAATTATCATAGGAATAACCGATTTTCCCGAAAGCCCGAAAAATCGAAAAAATCTGTCCATTATAAACGCCACTCTCGCCATATATCCTAAATCTTCAAGCAGAGCTAACATAAAAAACAGCAATGTCAATTGCGGTAAAAATCCGATAACCGTACCCGCTCCCCCCACTATTCCGTCGCAGATAAGACTTGTCAGCCATGGGGCGGCGTTTACCGATAATAGTATTTCTCTCGCCGCTCCGCCCAGATAACCAACGGTGAAATCGGTAAGCGCGGCGCTTAAAAAAGAGCCAATCGGCCCCGCCGACAAAAAGTACACCAAAGTCATTACAGCAAAAAAACAGGGAAAAGCGGTATATTTTCCGCATAAAATCCGATCCGCTTTTTCCGTGGGGGTAATTTCGTTTTTTCTCTTTACTGCGCATATTTTTATCAGTTCTTCTATAAAATCGTAGCGTTTCTTTATTTCTTTTTCTTCGGACATTGG
>CANDLP010000117.1 GCA_947385505.1 uncultured Clostridia bacterium | reverse complement strand
AAATATTTTGCTCGCAAAGTCTTGACGGTCCGTGGACGAGTGTTTGCCTGCTTCAGCATCAGGCTGACGAAGACCTTAAGTCACAGGGCATAGAACCTAAATATGTTGATTCCGAGGGAAAATCCAAGTCAAGATTTAATGGCAAGAATATATGTATATTTATAAGACCTGACGGACGTTATCAGGCATTTGGCAGAGACGGTGATATTGCTCTTGCGGACAGCATTGCCGGTCCTTGGACAGTTGTCAGCGAATATACTAAGGGGTCCGAAGACAAAACGCTTTGGGACACGATTCCGAGTATGAATCCTGAAAAAATGGAAGATCCGGTTATGTGGTATTCTGACGGATTATATCATTGTATTGTCAACAGTTGGGAAGTCAAGGAAGCTTCTTATTTAACGTCTGAAAACGGAATCAACGGCTGGACGCTGCACCCCGGCAAAGCATACACTCCAAAGGAGCCTTTCCTAAAATATACCGACGGCACGGTTAATCGCTGGACAAAGCTTGAACGGCCCAACGTTTATATTGAGGACGGAAAGATCACCGCAATGACCTTCGCGGCAATTGACAGTGAAAAATGGGAAGATAAGGCAAACGATGAACACGGAAGCAAGATAATTGTAGTTCCTTTTAACCATGATAAATTGATTAGATTTGTAACCGGAACAGATTAAGAAACATACAAACACAAAATGCCCTCTGATTAAAATTTCAGGGAGCGTTTTGTATTTGCAGGCAAAAAATATTGTTTAATAGCAATCCCATTTTGACCTGACGCAATACCCAAAGGTCACAATGGGATTGCACTCAAAGCGCTAATCCTACAGTTTTAAAAGGGATTAGTATGGGTAGCTGTGTCGTACTATAGCAATCCGCAAAAAGAATAACACTCAACTTGTTAATCAAAAAGCTTTTATATTATTACGTTGCGTATTCGGGGCTTTGCCCCGGACCCCACTTCCTTTTTGGTGTCCAAAAAGGAAGCGAAAAAAACAGGTGCGGCTTCGCCGCTATTTATTCTTTTCTTGGATTGCTATAATTCTCAAGACCCTAAGGAGGGCATAATGTTTACAATAAGGAGAATGGGCTGTGATGACGGACATTACAGCAATTTTAAAATCAATCGTCCGCAAGGCTATGATTGTCGGCTGATTCTGTATATAAAAACAAAAGCGAGATTCGTAATAAACGGTGAAGAAATACTTACACAGCCCAAAACATTTATTATGTTTGAAAAGTTTTCTCCTCATTATTACAGCGCTTTAAACGACAAATATGTAAACGATTGGATTCAAGCCGATTGTGCGGCGGATCAATACGGTGAACTTTGCGGAAGACCTATCCTTATCGGCGACAGAATAAACATTGAGGCCTATATGCACCTTATCGGCGACGCTTTTATCAGGGGAGTACCGAAAGCCGCTTCAATGCTTTTGGATGCAATACTTACTGAGATTGCGGAGATCAGTAAAAGTACTGTCAACAAGGGTTTGCACTGCCGTGAACTTATAGAACTCAGAAAGGAAATTTATTCAGATCCCTGCAAAAGCAGAAGCATAAAAAGCATGGCAAAACAGCTTCATATAAGTGAAGCTTATTTTCAGGAGCTGTACAAAAACACATTCAATGTGTCTGTCGGAGCCGATATTATTGCTGCAAGAATAGATGCCGCCAAGGCGATGCTTTTGGACAGTGACTTAAGCGCGGCTGAAATAGGTTATCGGTGCGGTTATTCCAATCCCGAATGTTTTTCTAAGCAGTTTTCAAAGTTCACAGGTCTTCCGCCGATTAAATGGCGCGTGAAAAATAAGAAAATGATCATGAAGATAAGTTGTAATTCCCGATAAATTGACGTTGCCCAAAGCGGTAATTACAAATTGCCGAAATGTTTCTCCTGCAAAACGGTAAAATTAAAAAACATAGGATATGACAATTTAAACCTAAGATTTTATATTGTTTTGATAAGATTTTTAATATATAATTTTATCAGAAAAATAAATTGTAAGGAGGATACAATGAATAGGTTTAAAAAAACAATATCCGTGTTGCTGACTTTCAGCATTATGATAAGCATGGCAGCGTGCGGTAATACGGGTGACAATTCAGACGGCGATGAAGAAAGCAAAAGCACTGATGTTCCCGATGAAACAACAAACGTCCTCGAGCAAAGCTTTACCGAAGCTCAAATACAATCTGTTGATGAAGAAGCTCCGACAGGTACAATCACATGGTTAATGTATGAGGATCTGCTTACCAATGCCGCTGATATGGTGGCTTTATTTGAAAGCAGATACGGCGGCAGCATTGAACAGCGTGTTACCGGCAGCGGCAATCAGTATTTTGAGACGTTGGGTACATATATTGCTACCGGTGATTCTCCTGACATAGTGAGGTATGAGTGGAGAAGCTTTCCTCATGGAATGAGCTATAATATGTACACTCCTCTTGACTCTTATATCGACCTTGATTCTGATTTATGGAGAGGCGTTAAAGATGTTGCGGAACTATTTGTATATAACGGAAAGCACTATTATGTTCCATATCAGCTTGATACCAACTTTGCGCTAAATTACAACAATCGTGTAC
This sequence comes from uncultured Clostridia bacterium, assembly GCA_947385505.1. GTDB lineage: Bacteria > Bacillota > Clostridia > Oscillospirales > Ruminococcaceae > Ruminiclostridium_E. The sequence goes on along the minus strand of CANDLP010000117.1, from coordinate 4,573 downwards.
TTGAAGAAAACGGTATTGCGGATCCGATGAAAATGTTTAAGGAAGGCACATGGGATTGGAATGCGTTTGAAAGCATCTGCAAACAATGGAAAGATATAGACCCTGTAAACCACATATGTTATAACGGTGCGGGTGGAATGAACTTTTTGCTTACAACAGGAGTTAAAACTATTGACATAGTTGATAATAAGATTATAAACAATCTTAGAAATGAAAATATATCACGCTGTATGTCATGGATCGAAAATATGAGAAAGAACGGTCTTTTGGGCGCAACTGCTGAACAGCAGCAGAGCGGCGCTCATAACGGATATGTTTCTCCTGAAGAGGCGTTTATGGACGGCAATCTTTTATTCCTCGGAATGAAACCCTCATGGGCGTATGGAGCGATCAAAGAATCGCTTGACAAGGCAGGTCTTGAAAACGAAATCAAATTTATTCCTTACCCCAAGGATCCGTTAAGCGATAAATATTATCATGCCATAAATACCTTTGGCTACCTTATTCCTTCCGGAGCGCCTAATGTAAAGGGAGCGCTTGATTGGATCGAACTTAACCGAATGGAAGAAACTGACGAAGAAAACATAGCAAATGCCAAAGCGAAAGCTATTGATGATTCTATACAGTATTATCCGAAATGTGCTAATGCGGACTGCGGTGACACTTCCGAAAACGCAGATTCCAAGGGAAAACATATTTTTACTGAAGAAGAAAATAAATTAGGAACGTCCGTATGCCCTTCTTGTGGGGAATTGAGAAGAGAAAAATATAAAGTCGTATGGACCGAAGAGCAATATGACGTTTATATGGAACTAAAGAGTACCGAAGGTCAATTTGAAATGCTGTTTGATAACTGTTATGGTTTCAGCAATGACGTCAGCAATCTTTTCCAAGGCAACGAAGGTCTTCTTGACGGTCCTGTGTTCGGCGATGCAAGCTATACATCTCTTGTTGAAACCCAGTATAATATAGTTGAAGGTTATTTGGACAGCTATCGGGAAATACTTGCAAAGAATTCAGCAGGCGAAACGGTAACGTTAGCTTCTGAATAAATGTTGCTTTTTCAAAACTTTGGAATGAACTTGCTTAGTCACAGACAATATTTTGCGGATATTCTTTTAAATATTAGGTTGGATACGGTGATTGACGGTTCAACGTATCACGGAGCTTCGTATACGAACGTACTTGAAAGTCATTTTCAAGCGGTTGAAGCGATTATTCAGCTTTACCGCTATGAATCGGCAAAAGTAGTTGGATAATTTTACGTTTCTTCATTTTTCCTTCTTATTTTTTTGCTCCCCCGATCAACTCTATAATTGCACTTTAGAGTTTGACATTGGGGGAGCAATATAATTTTTTTCGTTTCAAAAATCGAGTCACACAAAACAAAGAAAAGAAGTAACAAAATAGTTTAAATGTTTTTTTATGCCGATTGGATTGAATCCGCAAAACATTGACTCAGCCTTTTCACTTCCTAATATCTGCATAATACTGATCATATGGCACTTCCCCCGCAAGGGTTTTATCCCGAATTTCGGAAGCATACCTCGACCATTCTTCAAACTCGGAAACGGTCATTTTCTTTTTCATATATCTCGCATAATGCGCTTTATAAGCCCGATTATAGGTCTGCCAAATAGGATTGGTTTTACATCTGTCATCATACCTGCGCTTGGAACCCACATCGCGACAAGTTTTGTCAGGCTCAGTTTTAAGTTTTCTGTCGCAATAAGTATAATACCAACTGCCCTTAATTAAAAAGAATCTACCACAGTTTTTACAGAGGTTTGGCACATAGTTTTGCCTGATACCGTTGAAGAAATCATAATACAAAAATGACCCCAAATCGCTAAATCCAATCTCTTCACATAAAATTAAATCGCCGCCCTTGCCTTTCAATGCCTTATATCCAAAGGATTCCATTTTGCATTTTATCTTTATGAAATTTTTGGCTTTGCTTGTATTGAAGTTGTTAAAATATTCAGCGGTTTCACTTCCTGTTGGAAAAGCCTCCTTCTGATGAAAATACTCTGTCAGAAACGGCTTGTAAATTTCATGCACCTGAAAATATGCTGTAACAAACTTGATATACATATCAAAAAATCCGTATATTGTCTGATTTAATTCATGAAGCGAATGCCTTATATCATCATCTTCCATATCGATATGTTCAGGAGGACAAAGCTGAAAGTTGTATAAACGCATAGAATAATTCCCTGCTTCATCCTTTTCTCCGACACCGTATTCATTCACAGTGTCCTCATCAAATTGACCGTAGGCGTAATCTTCATAATCTAATCCGTCCTCAAAAAAGTAACCGTAGCTGTTTAAAATATCGTCAAGATTTACAATTTGATTGCCGAGAATTTTGTTATATGGCGGCATCTTTTTCAATATTTTATTAAGGCTTTCCGTAAGCGACATTGCTTTGTAAACAGTACTATTGTAATTTTTATAGTCTTGATAATCCATATCTTGTGAAACAGTCAAATGCCGTTTGAAATATTTCAGTTGATAAATAGAGTCCTGCTGCGAAAGCAAATCGTAATGTTTATCATTCAGATACGCAGTCAGTATTTCGCAGGAATCAAACCTGTATTTTTCGTTAATGTAAACATCGCTATTCCAAAAGTAAGCCTTAAATCCAAACATTTTGACCTCCGAAAAAATTTTTAAAATTATTTTAAAAAATAGATAATGCAAATTATAAAATTGAGAATATACAATAATTTTAACATATCTGTTGAGTTTTTTCAATAGGTGTGCTAAAATAAATTAGACGGTCAAAAGCGGTTAAACAACACCAATCCGCTCTTGACCGTCATAAAAATTTTATTGGAGGTCAAAAAATTGAAAGAAGCAATATACACAAACTTTGAGGAACTGCCGCTGTTCTTGAATGCGGAAACGCTTGCAAAACTGCTGGGCGTTTCGGTCTCAAGCAGCTATGAGCTAATGCACGAAAAGGATTTTCCCGTAATCCGTATCGGCTCAAGACTTGTCGTTCCAAAAGAAAAATTACAGCTATGGATAGACGCTAAAACGAGAAAGTGAGGCGCAGATGAGGAACAGCAGATACTCGAAACGCGACCCAATCAAGGACTACTTTCCGTTGCCGAATGAGCTATTCTGTTTCGGACTTTCTTATGGAGAGATAGCAGTATATTCGTACTTACTCTATCGGGAAAACCGAAAAAATTATCAGTGCCACCCAAGCTATAAAACCATAGGTAAGGCACTGAAGATGTCAAAGAACACGGTTTGTAAATGCGTTAGGCTACTCGAAGAAAAGGAACTCATAGCCACCGAACCGACTGATGTTTTCATCAAAGACGGCAAGAAACTCAACGGAAATCTGCTCTACACGATACTGCCCATAGAGCAAGCAAAACAGTATTTTTATAAACGGCAGCTCGAAAATGTAGACCGAGTGGTTGCTGAGGAAAGGCGGAAAAAGCGAATAGAAAAATTCTGCTTAAAACCCGATAAACAAGCGGTTTGACGAGCGAAAGAGGTAAAAACGGCATATATTATTTGAAAGCAGGACAAAGCGAGGGGTCGGTAAGCCGTCCCCTCACAGGTCACATCGGACGGCAGAGCCGACCGTTTGGGGGAATAATCGAAAAAAAGAACCTCTGAAAAAAGGCGGTCTCTTAGGAAAGGAACATAATGAGCGAAAAAATGGAAAAAACAGCGGTACGCTTTGACAGTGAACTCAAAGCAGAAATTCAAAATATGATGAGCGAAGCCAATGCAACTTCAATGGCAGACTTTGTGCGGCAAGCTACGGAGTTTTATATTGCCTACCTACGGCAAAAGAAAAGTATAAATTTTCTCGCCCCGCTTCTTGCGCAGACGATAAAGAATGAAATTGAAAGTGTTGAAAAAAATATTTCGGGCATGATATACAAACTTGCTGTCGAACAAGCTATCAGCAATAATATTGCTGCTTGCTATAACGGAGTGAATGACGAAACCGTCAGGGAATTGCGTGAGATGTGTTCAAAAGATGTTGCGGAGAATAACGGTATCATTACATTTGAAGAAGCGATGAAATTTCAGAACTCGGAGGATAACTAATGCCGAAACTTATTTGCACAAGCCGTTTTATCAAGAATCCCAAAGCAAGCGGTGCTGGAGATTATATAAAATATATGGGAACGAGGGAGGGAGTGGAAAAATTATCTGACGGATATGACAACAAACCCGCCACCCAAAAGCAGCACGCTTTAATTTGTGATTTGCTTAGAGCATATCCTCCCGCTTGGAAATATCCCGAAATGCAAAAATATATTTCCGAGCATACAAAAGGTGCGGCAACGAAGTGTATAAACGCATTTATAGAGCGCAATGCCGACCAAATCCAAGACGTAAAAAAGTTGGTCTCCTACATGGCAGAACGCCCCGGGGTTGAGAAACTCGGAAAGCACGGATTGTTTTCGCAGACCGATGATAAAATTGATTTGGACAAAGTAAGTGATGAAGTCGCAAGCCATAAAGGAGTAATCTGGACGCACGTTATTATAGCAATCCACAAAAATAAAACATCACTTGACAAGCAGAGTATAATATA
>CANDLP010000116.1 GCA_947385505.1 uncultured Clostridia bacterium | reverse complement strand
CATGGCATTTAAAAAATAGTTTATCTATTTTTTAAATGGTTATTAGTATTATTTGTCTTACCTTTATGGCAAATCAGTAAAACTATTTTAATTTATTGAGGAGTTGTAAGACCGTGATATATACTTTTGAGAAACCAACGGAAGAAGCTCTGCTGAATTTTTATATACAAATGGGATGGAATGATTTTTTAAAGCTTGATTTATTAAAGATGAAGGCGCTGACAGAAAAAAGCAGCTGTATGGCTGCCGTTTATTCAGGCAATAAACTGATTGCTAACGGCAGATATATTTCAGATGAAGTTACGAATGCGTATTTATGCGGGTTGGGAGTATTGCCGGCATATCGCAGACAAGGAATTGCAACAGAAATATTCAATATGCTGAGAGAAAATGTAATGAATAGCGGGCTGCACGGACAATTTTTCTGTGAGAAAAATTTACAACGGTTTTACGAAAAGAGAGGGTGTTAATGTTTCGGATTGGGAATGAGAATATAATTCCATATCCGCCGAGTAATTTAAGAAAGGAGACGCTGATTTGACTGCGCTTATAATAATAGCGGCGATAGCCCTTTTGCTGTTCATTCTGTTGGCGTCCTCTGTCACTGCTGAACTTGAATATGACAAAGTATTTAAATTTAAGATAAAATATCTGTTTTTTACCCTTGCCAAAGACCCGCTGTCTCCTAAAGAACAAAAAAAGAAAAAACGCAGGGAAGAAAGGAAATCGAGGAAAGCAAGAAAAACAGGAAAGCACGTTGCGGAAAAAAGGCCGCGTCATTCGGCGGAGGAAAAGACAATTGCTCCCGAAAGCAAACCTGAAAAACAACCCGAACCGCCGCCCGATAAGGAAAAAAACACACAACAGGACAAATCTGACGAAAAAAAGCAAAAGAAAAAATCCAAAGTAACTCCGGAACTGATATTCGGAATATGGGGCAAGGCAAAACCCCACGTAAAAAGAATTTTTAAAAAAATACGCGTCACCGATGTGTATGCGGATATAACCGTCGGCGGTGAAGACGCGGCAAAAACCGCCGTCAGCTATGGAGTACACTGTGCGGCGGTGAACGGACTTGCGGCATTTTTAGAAAATATGATCACCTTTAAAGCGGAAAAGATAAATATAAGAGCGGACTTTGAACTGGAAAAAAGCGTTTATTACGCTAAAGCAACCGTAAAACTCAGACTTTCCACGCTTTTGCACAGCGGCTTATGGGGCGCTGCGGCGGTTTACGGAGAGCTTAAGAATTTAACCGCAGAAAGTGAGAAGGTTAACGGCAATACACCGCAAAAAGCGGCATAAATAAATAAAAATAAAAAATACACAATTGACGGAAAGCCGTCTTAAAGAAAGGAAAAAATTATGGCACAGCATCTTGAAGGACTTATGAGCACATCAATGGAAAAAATACGCGAATTAGTGGACGTTAACACCATTATCGGCGAACCCGTGGAATCCCCCGACGGCACGGTTATAATACCCGTTTCCAAGGTTTCCTTCGGTTTTGTGGCAGGCGGATCGGATATTCCCGCAAGCGTACCCAAGGAGGTATTCGCAGGCGGTTCCGGAGCGGGCATTTCCATTAAGCCGCAGGCCTTTATAGTGATTCAAAGAGACGGAGAAGTTAAAATGCTTGAACTCGGCTCAAAGGACAGCCCTATGGACAGCCTTATCGAGGGCGTTCCCGGAATAGTGGCAAAGGTGAAGGATATTTTCGCCAAAAAACCTGACGGTGCCGAAAATGATAACGAAGATTTAAGCGAAGCGGATTAAATTTTTATTATCCGAAGAAAAACAGCCTGAAAAATTTAAAAAGTTTATCAAAGAAATCAAGTGTTTCATCGCATCGCTCTACGCTCTCAGCGGCTATAAGATCCACTTTTCTGATAAATTCTCCGTCAAGATAAATCTCTACGCTTCCCACCTTTTTTCCCGCTTCAAAGCCTGAGTAAAGAAAAGGCTCCGTGCTTATTTCAAAGGATACCGATTTTATTTCGTCCTGTGACAGGGGCAGTATGACCGTGTCGCTCAGCGCAAGCGGCACTTTATCCGCCGTCCCGCCTATTACGGGAAGAGTAACGGGAGAGGGGAGAACCTCCTCGGTTCTTTTAACCTGTTCAAAGCCGTAATCCAGCATTTTGCGGTGGTCCTCCCAGTCGTCGGGGGCGTTCAGAGTGACGCAGATAAGTTTTACTCCTCTTCGCTCCGCCGACGAAACAAGACAGCGGCGGGCGTTGTCGGTAAAGCCTGTTTTAACGCCGTAACAGCCTTCGTATTGCCACAGCATTTTATTTGAATTGGCAAGGCGGCGGAGATAAGGGGGATTGCCGAACTCCACCTGAGCGTCGGCGCAGCGGCATATTTCGGCGAAAACAGGATTTTCGAGAGCGGTTTTGGTCAATATTGCCAGATCGTAAGCGGTTGTGAAATGCCCGTCAGCGTCAAGCCCGGAGGGATTTGCAAAATGAGTGTTGACAAGGCCTAATTCCTCCGCTTTTTTGTTCATAAGCTCCACGAATTTTCCCATTGAACCGCTTACGCTTACTGCGGCGGCGTTGGCTGCGTCGTTTCCGGAGGGAAGGAGAATACCGTAAAGAAGCGCGCGGCGGGTGACTATATCCCCTTGACTTAAGCCCATAGAGGTGCCTTCCACTTGAATGGCGTAGCTGTCTACGGTGAATTTTGCGTCTAAATCTCCCGCCTCTATTGTTAAAAGAGCGGTCATTATTTTTGTGGTGCTTGCCATAGCGCGCTGCGCAAAGGCGCTTTTTTCGTATACGATATTCCCCGTGTCGGCGTTTATCACCACCGCGCTAAGGGCGGATACGGAAAAGTCGGGGGAAACGGCATAAGCTCTGACGGAAAGCAAGGAAAATGCTCCCAAAAAACATAAAGCGGATCGGATAAGCTTTTTCACGGTATCGGTTCCTTTCTTTATCACAGTTTGTACAGCATATGATTAAGGAAGGATTTTCTTGTCCGAAAAAATCCGCTTTTTTTCGATTTTATTTTTATAATACTGCGAAAAGGAATTTATTATATGGAAAAAAGACTTCAAAAAATACTGTCCGACAGCGGCTATTGTTCAAGGCGCAAGGCGGAGGAGCTTATAGAAAAGGGCATGGTAAAAGTGAACGGCAATGCGGTGAAATTGGGGGACAAGGCCGACCCCGAAAAGGATATTGTGACCGTTTGCGGAGAAAAGATAGATACCGAAAGGGTTTCTCTCAGATATATAAAGCTGTATAAACCGAGAGGATACTTGACCTCAATGGAGGATGCGCACTCGGATAAGCTTATAACCGATCTTCTCTCGGATATAGACGAAAGGGTGTATCCGGTTGGCAGACTGGATAAAAATAGTGAGGGGCTTTTGCTCCTCACTAATGACGGAAATTTTGCAAACGATATAATGCACCCCAAAAAGCATGTAACTAAGACTTACAGGGTAACTATACCCAAAAAGGTTACAGACGAGCAAATCGCTCTGATGTCGGTGGGAATGGAGATAGACAGCGGGGTTATTACACAGCCCTGTGTTATAAACGTTATTGCCGCCGAGAGCGAGAGAACCGTTTTGGAGTTTGTTATAAAAGAGGGTAAAAACAGACAGATACGCAAGATGTGCGAAAAAGCGGGCTTGACCGTGTCGAGGCTTAAAAGGACAAGCGTGGGCGGGGTAAAGCTGGGTATGCTGAGACCGGGAGAGTATAAGGATCTGACGGAGGTGGAAATGAGAGCGCTGAGAGCCGCAATCGGAAAAGCGGATCCGGCTAAAAAAACAAATAAGAGGAAAAAATAAAAAGTTCGCTCTTTAAAATCAAGTTTCCGTTCAGATATTTGCGTTTCTGCCTCCAATATTTATATCAATTTTTTTTATAAGCTTTACCAAAGGTATTATCAAAAATCCCGCCGCAAAGTTTCCGATAGCGTGCATAATGTCAAAGGGCAGCCCCGACGCTATCCAAGCTAAAGTCTGGTTAAAATCCAAGCCGAAAAACAGCGCCTGAGCGGGAGCGTACATTACGCCGAACAAAAGCCCGTGCAGTCCGCAAACCGCTGAGTACATTACCGCCGAAAACGGAACAGGCAGCTTTTTGGGCAAAAGCAAAGTAACTCCCCACAGGATAGTCCATATGTAAAGATATGGTACCCACCATACGTTGAAACCCGCGAAAAGGCCGTTAAGGAACACATAAACGTATAAAGGCGCAAGCCCTTTTGTCCTGTATGCCAAAGCAAAGGTCATTGTAAACATTCCCAACAGATGAATGTTGGGAGCCCACTCCATTACTGCCTTTGAACAGTACATAAGCGCGCCAAGAACGGCGAACACCGCCATTTCATACGGGGTAAGGAAAGGCTTTTTTCCACCGCGTTTTTCTGCGGCGGATAAGCTTTTGCAGGCGGCATTCAACCGCTTATTACTCCTTTTAGCCCTTGACTCTTGTAAGCTCATAATGCTCGCCTTCGGAAATGACGGTAGAATCGGCTCCCTGTGTAAGATATTCGCCGTCTTTGCTTAAAGACCAGTAGCTGCCGTCCTTGTCGAAATCCGCTTCAATGCCGTTGACGAACTTGATATAAAGGCCGAATTCGCTTTCATCTCCCGATATAAGCTCGTTTTCAATAAGCGCTTCTCCCAAGGTTCCACTGTCGGTATGAATCGTGAAGGTTACCGATTTTTCCTCTGCGGATACCTCTACCTCCAGCGTAAGCGCGCCTTCGCCAAGCTCCTGATCTTCCGTATAAACGGCATTATCCCATACCGATTGACCGTTGCCTTGTTCCTTCCCTTCTGTACTGCACCCTGTGCAGAATACCCAGGATAAGGCTAATGCGGCGCTCAGAAAAAGCGCCTTAACTGATTTTTTCATTGTGATTTCCTTCTTTCCGTTATAAATTTAATACTAATCCCTTTTTAAACTGCGGGATTAGTGCTTTGGGAGCAATCCCTTTTTGACCTGTGGATATTACGTCAGGTCAAAAAGGGATTAGTATAAATAACAAAAAGAACAAAGCGCCAAGACCTCTTCGCACGGGGAAAACCTCCGATCTGCCCAAGAGTTCCGACGCGGCTCGCGGTATGGCGGGCATTCCGGCTTGTGATAATTCTCATCCTTTTTATTTTCGTATGAAATAATTATAAGGCGGAATATCATATACGGCAATGGCTGTTGCCGCGGATTTTCACCGCGTTCCCCCGCCGCCTCCCGCGGCGTCCTGCGCCGCGCTCAGCAGAAAAAACATTATCGCTGTTTTTTGTATACCGTGTTTATTCGTTTTGCTTTAAGGCATATCCGAAAAAACGATTTTCTAACTTCCCGCCGAATGAGTGGGCGGTTGGCTGAAGTTATACGAATCGATATTTCGGACGACCTGTAATATAATATCATTTTTTAAAGAATATGTCAAGAGTATCATTTACCGATAGTTATAATACAAAATTCAAGATTTAATTTGAGAAGCAATAATAAAATAACAGAAAGGAACCGTTTACAAAAATGAATATCCCCGAAATATTAAACAAAATTACGCTTAAAGTCTCCGCCGAAGCGGAGCGGCTCGGAGAAAAGATACCCTATATCCCCGACGAAAACGGAAAATACACCGATACGGACAACATCTGTTGGTGGACAAACGGCTTCTGGGCGGGTATGCTGTGGCAGCTTTATCACGCTACGGGAAACGAATTGTTCAAAAGAACCGCGGAATATTCGGAACAGCGTCTGGACGCGGTTTTGGACAGCTTTGAAAATGTCGACCATGACGCGGGTTTTCTCTGGCTTCACACCGCAGGCGCAAATTATCGCCTTACCGGCAACAAACGCTCCGAAAGACGGCTTTTGCACGCGGCGACCCTTTTGGCAGGGAGGTATAATCCCGATCTGGAAATAATAAGGGCTTGGGACGGTCAGTGGATGCCGGGTTATGACACCACAGGCGGAGCCATAATCGACACCATGATGAACCTGCCTCTTTTGTATCTGGCTTCCGAAATCACGGGCGATCCCAGATTCGGCAGTATTGCCCAAAAGCACGCGGACACAATGCTGAAATATATGCTGCGCCCCGACGGCTCCGCAAATCATCAGATCGTCTTCGATGTAAAAACGGGGGAGCTTACAGCCAATCCCGGAGGACAGGGTTATGCAAGCGGCTCTTCATGGTCAAGGGGTCAGGCGTGGACTTTATACGGATATGCGCTTTCGTATCTGCATACGGGAAAGGAGCGTTATCTTGACGCCGCCAAGCGCTCCGCTTCTTATTTTATTTCCAATATATCCGTAACGGATTATGTGCCTTTAGCGGATTTCCGCGCTCCCGAAGAGCCTTTGTACTATGATACTACGGCGGGAGCAGCTGCCGCCTGCGGGCTTATTGAAATTGCGGAAAAGGTAAGCGAGACGGAAAAATTTGTGTATAAGGAAACCGCCTTAAAAATCCTTGAAGCGCTGGAATCAAAATGGTGCGATTTCGACCCGTCAAGGGACGGTATTCTTGACGGAGGAAGCGTAAGTTATCATGAAAAAGAACATCATCAAAAGATAATTTACGGAGATTATTTCTTTACGGAAGCGATACTCCGTTTAAGCGGAAAAAGCTTTTTAATATGGTAAAATTGGTTTTTCAGGAGGGACAATATGATATTTAAGCCTGCCGAAACGGATTTTGTACTCAGCCCTTATACGGGACTTAACAGAAAAAGCTGGACGGAAGCGGCAATATACCTGCTGCAAGGCGTATTCCGCAGCATACCGTCCTTATCCGCCCCGATAGTGCTCCCAAGAAACGAGACCGAAGTTACTTATCCTCATAAAAACGCGGAAGGAAATCAGCTTAAAATCGAAAAAATGGCGGAAATTTTTGAGGGACTTACCCGCACGATGTTTATTGCCGCTCCGCTTATACATAATGACCCGAACATCAAAGTATGCGGCTATTCGCTGAGAGAATATTATTCGGAACAAATACTGCGTTCCTGCACAAGGGGCGATGAAAATTTTGTTGGATACTATGAGGATTTAAAAGAGCTTAGCGGAGACCGTTCCGAAAACTCCTTCCGGATATTTCAGCAAACCGTTGAGACCTGTGCGTTGGTAATCTGTCTTGACGTATGCAGAGCGGAAATCTGGGACAGGTATACGAAAGCGGAAAAGGATATTATTGCAAAACTTCTTTTAAGCTATGCT
>CANDLP010000115.1 GCA_947385505.1 uncultured Clostridia bacterium | reverse complement strand
ATGAATGCGGGGGGAAAAGACGTTTTTGCGGGCACCTTTCATTCCGCCTGCGTTAAAATGCTGAGACGGGGTATTGAAGAGCTGGGCTACAGAAGTTCTTTTACCATTTATGATACCGACGACAGCCTGAGAGTGATAAAAGAGGTAATGAAATACCTTAATATTTCCGACAAGGCGTTCAGTCCCAAAGAGTTTCAAAGCAAGATCAGCCGCGCCAAGGACAAGCTCATCACCCCCGAACGCTTTTCCATATTCGGAGAGGGGGGAAGACCCGATTTTAAACTGGAAAAAACGCGGGATATCTATACCGAATATCAGAAGCGGCTTAAGGCGGCCAACGCACTTGATTTCGACGATATAATCATGAAAACGGTAGAGCTGTTGGAAAAAAGCCCCTCGGTATGTGAACGCTGGCAGAACAGCTTTGACTACATAATGGTGGACGAGTATCAGGACACAAATATGGCTCAGTACAAGCTTATCTCCATTCTGGCGGCGGGCAGCGGGAATTTATGCGTGGTAGGCGACGAGGATCAAAGTATTTACCGCTTCCGAGGAGCCACCATTGAAAATATACTGAGCTTTGAGAAGGAATTTCAGGCTCATGTGATAAAGCTGGAGCAAAATTACCGTTCCACCGAAACTATCCTCAACGCCGCCAACGCGGTTATCGGCAACAATACCCAAAGAAAAGGCAAAAATCTCTGGAGCGATCTGGGCGAGGGCGAAAAAATAAATCTTAACACCCTTCATACCGAGACGGAAGAAGCCAATTTTGTGGCGGAAAAAATATTGGAGCTGAAAAAAGACGGCGGTCAATTCAACGAAAACGCCGTTTTATACCGCACCAACGCTCAGTCCCGAAACATAGAGCTTTCTCTCTCCAAAAACGGAATACCTTACCGTATCATCGGCGGAACCAAATTCTATGAACGCAAGGAAATAAAGGATATCATAGCCTATTTAAGCGTTATAAACAACCCTGCCGACAGCTTAAGATTAAGCCGAATAATAAACGAGCCTAAAAGGGGAATAGGCGAAGCCACTCAGACAGAGATATACCGAATAGCCGACGGACTCGGAATAACTCCGATAGAGGTAATGGAACGCGCGTCGGAATTTGTCACCATAGAGAAAAAAAGCAAGATATTGGAACCGCTGGGAAGAATGTTCCGCGAGCTGGGGGAAGATGAGGAGAGACCCCTTGAGGGAATAATCGACGACATCTTAACGGAAACCGGCTACGAGTCTATGCTTCTGACCCAAGGGGACGAAGGCGCGGCAAGGCTTGAAAATATAAAGGAGCTTAAATCGGGAGCAATTTCCTTTATGGAAGAAAACGAGGAACACAGCCTGTCCGATTATTTGGAAAACATTGCCCTTATAACCGACCTTGACAGCTACGAAGCGGGGGAAGACAGAGTAGTGCTTATGACCATGCACGGCGCGAAGGGGTTGGAATTCGAGAACGTGTTCATTGTTGGAGCGGAAGAAAATATTTTCCCTTCCTATCGCTCACAGCTTGACAGCAGCGAGATAGAAGAGGAACGCAGACTCGCTTATGTAGCCATCACAAGGGCGAAAAAAAGACTTTTTATCTCTAACGCCAAGCAAAGACTGCTGTTCGGCTCCACACAGAGAAACAGACTTTCAAGATTTGTGGGGGAAATCCCTTCGGAATATCTTGAGATCAATGACAATACTCTTGCAATAGATACGGAAGTTCCGAGAGTGCGCAAACCGCAGAAGGTAGGATATTTGCAGCAGGAAGCGCGGCACGCTCAGGTGGAAAAAATGGCTGCGAGAATCGCCTCGGCTCACAACGAAAGCTTTACTTCCGGCGACAGAATACATCACCGGGTATTCGGAGACGGCACTGTGATAACGGCAAAGGCTATGGGAAATGATACTTTGCTGGAAATAGCGTTCGATAAGGTGGGCACTAAGAAAATTATGGCTAATTTTGCTAAAGTGGAAAAAATTTAAAAGAACTTTTGTAATGCTATAATTCAGCTTTGCGCTTTGTTGGATCGAAGGTAATAACCATTTCAGCTCTGATTTTATCCTGTATTGAAACGGTTATTAGTATAACTCAAAACGGGAGAAAACTTGATGTTTTTCTCCCGTTTTGAGTTATATAAATAATACTGATGCTAACCCTTTTTATACTGTTCCCGCTCTAAAAGACAGACAAATTCTATCTTTTAGAGACGCTGTAAAGCAGCGTGCGGCGATAGACGCCGGAAACCAAGTTTAATACAGATTCCGCCAAAATCTTTGATTCTGGCAGCTGACAAAAGTCGGCTCTAAAATACAGAGCAGTCTATATTTTAGAAAGGAATTAGTATTAAACTGTGGGATTAGTGCTTCAGGTGCATTCCCTTTTTGTCATGCGGGTATTGCATCAAGTCATAAAGGGATTGGTACAATACTTTATATGGAAATTCTTGTTTGTATACCCTTCGGTTTTAAGGCGCCAAACAGTATTGCCGCTTTCGTCCTCGGATATCTTTTCAAACCCGAAGTCCCCAAACAAGTCCTTTACCATTTTATTTTTTGCGGTGGGATAATAATGTCCTCGGATCAGCTTTACGCCCCTGTTTGCCGCTTCCTGTACAAGAACGTCTAACATGGCGTACTCCATATCTCTTTTAAGCACCCGACAGCTCATAAGCCACAGGTCGATATCCAAAACGTCACCGTTAAGATGTCCGATAACAACGCTTACAATGCCATTATCGCCGAACTTGTCCGACAATCTTCCGCAAAGGCGGATATGATCAGCGCTTTCATATACCTGTTCCATTTCGGCCTGTGTGTATCTTTTAGTGGTGACATTAAACTGATTGCTTTTATTTGTAAGCTGGGTAACTCTTGCCAGATTTATGGGGGAAAAGTCCTCAATCACCGCTTTCATTTCCAGACTGTCCAGATACTCCCCGTAATCCGCAAAGGAAGACTGCATTTTTGCTCTTTCGGCGTTTTGCTTGTACATTTCCGTGCGGTGCAGGTCGTCCTCCGAAAAATTTGTCACCTCGAAATAACCGCCCTTGTCCAGAACGCTTATATAATTTTCAATTCTGTCCATCGGCGGGGCTTCTACGGAAAGAGTGCCTTTTACTATTTCTCTTTCAGCGGGGTTATCGTCAACAAACACAATACTTTCGGGAAGAAGATTAAGCTCCTTCGCCGTTTGTTCTATATTTAAGCTTTTAGGCTCCCAGTTGGCTTTTATTAAAGTGAAATCTTCGGGCTTTAAAATTCCGTCCGGATGATTAAGTCCCGCTATGGCGTTTTCGGGGTCGTTTTTTGAGCAGACTGTAAGGAGCACCCCAAGCTGTTTATGCGCCTTAATATAGTCCTGAAATTCACAGTAAGCCTGTCCCATAGGCGCTTCCTGTCCAAGAGCCAGATTTTCGACTCCATCGTCCCCCACAACGCCGCCCCAAAGTGTGTTGTCCAGATCGAGGGCCAGAACCTTTTTATTCCTTCCTAAAAGGGAAGCAAAAATTTTTGACAAGCTGAAAGCAAATTCGGGGATTAAAGGCACCGCCAAAGCGTATTTGTACATATTCCAGTAGTAAGGATCAGACCACTTGCCCAGCCCCAGCTGAGCGCTGAGATAATTGATATCGTGAATAAAAAAGTTTTCGTGAACCGAAGCGTATTCATAAAAACCTTGATTCAGCCTTGAAATAAAATTTACTCTTCCGTGGTGATCGGCGCAGTCCTTGTTGCCCAAAAGCCGCCAATAGGGAAGTTCCATATTGTTCTGCACTATCGGACAGCCAATATCCTCTCTCAGCTTGTCCCACATGCCGGTAAAATGCAAAAGCTGTTTCTCCAGAAGATCGTCGCTTTCCTCCCGGCTCATTGTCATATCGGGGAATTGGGCTATATTTCGGTTGGAGGTGTGGATAAAAACAAAGTCGGGCTTAAATTCTCTAAGCTCTGTCCCGAACATTGCGTCCTGCCAGTACTGATTATATTCGCTCTGGTAAAATTCGGGCTCTATTCCGTTCCAAAGCAGAAACAGTTCCGTCATATCCGCTATGGCGTTGGTAGTAGAACCGCCCAAGAAGGCAATTTTCTTTTTTATTCGAGGTGCACCGTCTGACAAAAGCTTTTTCCTGATGGACTTTTGTTTTTTGAGCAGTTCGGCACAGTCAAAGGGGTAAAAATTCGGCATGGCAACGGCCTTTCTTACACATAAATATAAATATCAGAGCGTGTTTACATAAAATCAATATAATATGCAGATTTACGAGCATAATCTTGTTGCCTGCAAGGCGAAATTTTACATGAATATTACCATATTTCAAAAATTTTTAACAAAGCGGGCAGCAAAATTTGCCGAAAATATGCGTGCTAAGCTTTATGTGAACACGCTTTAAAAAAGATCTTGAACATAAGAGCAGTTAGGTCCCGCAGGAGTAAACGTACACGAAGCAAAAAGCAGATCGGTAGCACCCACTTGTTCACAGAAATCCTTAGCGTTCAGATCAAAATAACGCACATCACATACGTAAATATTCTCAAAGCAGGAAGTTAGGAAAGGCGCCAGTGCGTTTCCGTAGCTTTCCTTAAAAATAACCAGCGTCCTTCCGTTATCGCAATCGGTTTTTATTTCCGCAATCCTGTCGTCACTGCCCAAAAAAGAGCAGTAATAAGCGCCCGCGTCACGGGAGACAAACAGATCGCTCCGGTATCCGTTCTGAAATTCGGTGTTGTAGTAGGTGGTTTCAAGAACCTTATCGTTAGGGGAAATATATAGCGTGAAGGTTTCCGGATCGCTGTAAAGATTAGCGCTTTTTGAATAATTATAAAGAGAACCCATATAATCATCCTTAGTTACTTGGGTATATTGAGACAAGGAAGCAAATTTATCCGTTACTCCGGCCGATGCAGCGAAAGCTTCCGCCGCGTAATAAGCGCCCAAAGGCTGCCAATGATGATCGGTGCGGGTATATACAGGCTCATCAAGGTGAGCGGATAAGGCGGAATAAGCATCTGCGTTAGTTACGTTTACCAACCGGCCGGAAATATGGTCTATTTTTTCCTTCTGACTTGCGGTAAAGCCTGTTACATCGCTTGGTGTGTAGAATTCGGAGGAGGTGGGGATCACCATACTGTACACTTTCACATCGGGCAATACTTCCGCCGCTCGGTTTACCCCTTCGGCATATTTATCGCAAAGCTCAAATGTTCCCCAGCAACCCATCAGCCCCATATAATGACCGTTTCTCCCGATAATTTTTATACCGTTTTCTCCGTCCTCGCGATAAGTGTCGGGAACATTGCCGGGAGATTCGGGGGGAATCACTTCCGCCGATGTTGTTTCCGAAAAAGACTGAGAGGTTTCGGAGGTTGTTTGGGAAGTGACAGTCATCAGTTCCGTTTCTTTTTTGGTGGTGACGGCGGTGGATTGGGATTCGGGTACGGTTGTTTCCGAAGCCGTTTCGGTGTCGGAAGCCATAATCGGTTCATCGGGAAGTTTGGGGTTTTCGGCAGCGGTGCAAGAGGTTATGAACAGCAGGAGCAGAGCTGTTAAAAAAATGATTTTGGGTTTTAGTTTTATATGCTGCATTTGATTACCTTTCTTTTGATCTAAATTAAAACATTTAGCAATACATAATAACACTTAGCTTGCTGATTTAAAATTATTTTATATTATTACCTTGTGTATTTCGGGGTTTTGCCGCGACCTTTGCGTCCTTTTGCAGTGCAAAAGGGAAGCGAAAAAACATTGGCGGCTTCACCGCTTATTTTCTTTTTTTATTTTTTTGCAAGAGTTTCTTCCATAGCGTCGCAATTCACTCCCGCCGCCGAAAATACACACATAGTAAACAACAGGTCGTCAATCTCATTTTCCTTCAAAAACGTTTCCGCGTCAAGATCAAAATATCTTATGTCAAGCACGTAAATTTCCTCGTATCCTCCCATATAAAACGGTATTTCCGCGTTTCCGTAGCTGTCCTTAAATACCGCTAATTTCCGGCCGTTTTTAACGTCCGTTTCAATTCTGACTATCTTCTGGTCTCCCCCCATAAATATCTGGTACGAGTCTGAAGGTGCCATCTGTAAAAAGAAAGGATAGCGGTTGTCATAATTGTAAGCGGTATCATAGTAATAACACTTGAAATCATTGGCGGGAATATAGTAGGTGAAGGTATCCGAATCATTAAGAAGATTGGCGTCCTGAGTATTTTGATACAAGAAGCCCAGAAAGCCCTCCACGACTCTTTTTTCATATGTCTCCAGAGCAGGAGATTCTACTCCTGCCGCTTTGCAAAACGCGTCTGCGGCATAATAAGCTCCCAGCGGCTGCCAATGGTGATCGCTTCTTGTGTATATATATTCGTCCGCGTGCTCCCTGAGAACGCTTGTACAGTCGACATTTATCACATTCTCGCTTAAATTGTCCGCTATATAATCAATATCCTCGGATTGGGAAGCGCTGTATGACTCCCAGTTTTTGGGAAGATAGTACTCCCCGCTGCACGGAGCTATCATAACATAGGTCTGTATATCCTCTCCCAATCTCTCCGCGAAGCTGTTTACCGTATTAACAAATTTATCGCGGTTGAATCCGCCGCCGTAAAGGCTTACCGCGCGGTAGTGACCGTCCTGCTGCTGAAATATGAGCTGCCCGTTTGTCTGGATACCCGGAGCCACTTCATTTCTGGGATCGTAAGGGGTAGTGGCAGCTTCGGTTTCGGTTGGGATTTCCTCCTCCGAAGTATTGACAGCGGTTTGTGAATCGGAAACGGCGTCGCCGAGACTGTCGGTGACGATAGGCTTTATATCGGGTTCCGCCGTCGGAGCCGATTCGGCCGCTGGAGTGGTCGTTATAACATTAACCGGACCGCCGTATACGGTAACTCCGCCTAAAGACACGCCCATACACTTATTTATTTTAGCGGAAATGTCCTTAAAGCCCTCCCGCCACGGCACAGTATCGTTATACCACTTGCTTACCCCGTCGGTGTATTGACCGCTGAATAAATTTTCGGCGCTGAATTCCGGAAATTTGGCAAGCTCGCGCTTTTCGGCGGCGGATGTAGCAGGCCGCTCGAATACGGTCAGAGAAACGGCGGCGGCTATAAAAAGGGTGGCCGTTACACAAATGTTTATTATATTAAATTTTCTTTTTTGTTTTTTATTCTCCGGAACGGAGGGAGTTTCCTTCAGATGTTTTCCTTTTGCCATTGTTTTTTCCTTTCGGTGATTTCAGTTTTCTAAAGCTTTTTC
>CANDLP010000114.1 GCA_947385505.1 uncultured Clostridia bacterium | reverse complement strand
AAGTACCTTCCGAAGAAGTGATTGCGGAAACAGTTGAGGAAACGTCAGAAGTACACTTCGAAGAAGTAATTGCGAAAGCCGTTGAAAAAACGTTGGAAGTACCTTCCGAAGAAGCGATTTCGGAAACGTTTGAGGAAACAGCAAACAAAGTTTCCACCGAAACAGAGTCAATGCTCCCGAAACAAACGATTCCCGAATCGGAAGAGGGAGCCGAAGAAGCCGAGGCGTTTTTTGTCCCCACCGCAGGAACGTTTGCCGATGAGGCGGAAGACGACAGTATTGTGGCGCAGGCATTGGCCAATATCAAAGCGGCAAACGGAGAACAGATTATGTCAGAGCCTGATGGTGAAAAGAATAACAGCGCGGATAAAAACGTTGATATCGTGGAACAAGCGGTTGCACGCGTTACTTTTGACAGCGCCCTTGAAAATATTTTTTCTCAGACGTCTTCCGACAACGGCACAGAGGATAAAGAACAGGAAAAAACGTCAGAGCATAAGGAAAAAGCGGAGGCTCCCGGCATCAATATTGACAATGATTATTTGGCTTACCTTGAAAGCGCCTTTATAGACGACGAAGACGACTTTTTTGACGGGGAAAGGACAGACAGCGATGACTGATATAACCGCAAGGGGCTGTAAAAACGGAAAATCGGCGGTAGCGCTGGGTTTTTTTGACGGACTTCACTTAGGACATATCGAGGTTATCAAACAAGCGCTGCTCCGCACCGATCTTACTTCGGTGGTCTTTACCTTTAATAACAAAACAATGCTCCCGAAATTTAAAGAAAGAGAAAATATAATAACTTACGATCTTAAGCTTGAACTGCTTTCACGTATAGGGGTAAATTATATATTTGCTCCCGATTTCGCCGATCTGAGAGATCTGTCCGCGGAAGAATTTGTGGATAAGGTGCTTAAGGAAAAGCTTAATGCGGGTTTTGTGGCTTGCGGCTACGATTTTCGCTTTGCAAAGGGAGGAAAGGCCACAGCGGAAACACTTTCCGCCATATGCGCCGAAAGAGGGATAGAGACTTGCATAGTGCCCGCCGTAACTTACGACGGCGAGCCTATAAGTTCCACCGCAATAAGAGAGCTTATAAGACAGGGAGATTTAATCAAGGCGAATACCCTTCTGGGTTATGAGCTGACATATGTTCTTGAAGTCAGAGAGGGAAGAAAAAACGGAAGAAAAATAGGCTTTCCCACTATCAATCAGCTTATCCCTTCCGGTATGATAGCGCCGAAAAGAGGGGTTTATAAAAGCTGGACTCAGGTAAGAAACAGAAACTATCCCTCAATAACCAACATAGGAATAAAGCCCACTGTGGAATTTGAGGAGGGAGAAGAAAGAGTTCAGGAAATGGAAACTCACATAATAGGCTATGAGGGCAATCTGTATGGATTGAGAGCCAGAGTCGTGCTTCGCGAATATATAAGAGAAGAAAGAAAATTTGACAGCATGGAGGATCTGCGGCAGCAGCTTGAAAGGGATAAGGCGGCGGTGTTATGCTAATTGTTTATCAATCTATAAACAATTACTTCCAAAACACTATTTGCAAATCATTCCATATGCTCAATTTGTTTATAATATGATTTGCAAATAGTATCAGGTTCTGAAGCAAGTTCTTAGAAAATCGTCACCTTATTGTCACTTGTCGGTGATAATATTATTTTGTTGTTTTTTATTGCGCCACCAATTAAATCTTGAAAATTTTTGCGCCGAACCCTTGCCGAAAGACAAGGAACAAACTCGCAGAAATATGCCATATTTTAAGAGTTTGTGACGCAGTATTTCGGCAAGGGGGCAAGCAAAAAATTCAAGAGTTAATTGGGGGAGCAATACTACAGAAAGGAACCTTAAAAAATGATAGAGGTAAGCAATCTCACCAAACAGTACGGCAGCAAAACGGCGGTGAAAAATATTTCCTTTTCGGTAAACGAAGGGGAAATATTGGGTTTTCTCGGCCCTAACGGCGCGGGAAAGTCCACAACAATGAATATGCTTACAGGGTATATTTCATCTACATCGGGCACCGCTAAAATAAACGGCATAGATATACTGGAGGATCCCATAGCGGCGAAAAAGAATATAGGCTACCTGCCAGAAAAACCGCCCGTTTACGGAGATATGACGGTAAAGGAATATCTCAGCTTTGTTTATAAGCTGAAAAAAAGCAAGCTTCCCAGAGAAAGTCACCTTGCGGAGATATGTGAGCTTGTTAAAATAACGGATGTGAAAAACAGGTTAATAAGAAACCTTTCCAAAGGTTATCAGCAGCGTGTTGGTTTCGCGCAGGCGCTGGTGGGCAATCCCGGAGTGCTTATACTGGACGAGCCTACGGTAGGACTTGACCCTAAACAGATTATCGAAATAAGAACCCTTATAAAAAGGCTCGGAAAACACCACACCGTGATTTTGTCCTCCCACATACTTCCCGAAGTACAGGCGGTATGCGACAGGATTGTGGTAATAAGCAGCGGAAGCATAGTGGCAAACGATACCACCGACGCTCTCGCACGCAATCTTTCCTCGGATCACAAACTGGTTATAAGGACGGAAGGGAATCCGGAGGATATAAAAAAGCTTTTGTCCGGCGTTCAGGGCATGGACAGAGTACATCTGAACCGTGAAGCTGAGCCGGGTGTCTTTGAGTTTTTCCTTGAAGCGAAGCAAGGCACCGATATCCGAAGGGACGTTTCCAAAAAACTGTCCTCAAGAAATTATCCCATACTTTTAATGAAGTCCAACGAGCTTACTCTTGAAGAAATTTTCTTAAAGCTCACCACGGGAGATAATTACGGCGGACTGGAAAAATATGAAAAAACCTTGGATTCAAAGGAAAAGGAAGGCGGAAAGTAATGTTTGCAATAATGAAGCGGGAGCTTTTATCTTATTTTACCTCGCCGCTGGGGTATGTGTTCATAGCGGTGTTTTACCTCTTTTCGGGCATATTTCTGTTTTTGTTCACTTTAACCTCTCAGTCGGTGGATATGAGCTACGTTTATACGGGAATGTTTTTTGTAATGCTTATTATGATACCTATACTGACTATGAGACTTATGGCGGAGGAGAACAAGCAAAAAACCGATCAGCTCCTTTTGACCTCCCCCGTGAGCCTTCCGAGACTGGTGATGGGAAAATTCCTTTCGGCATTTGTGATTCTGCTTATTTGTATGCTGATATTTCTGGTTTACGGAATAGTTTTAAGCTGCTTCGCGTCGGTTAACTGGGCGGTTATTTTCGGAAATATTGTGGGAATGCTTCTTTTAGGAGCGCTTTGCGTTTCTGCGGGTATTTTTGTTTCCACTTTGACGGAAAATCAGATGATAGCGGCGGTGGGCAGCATAGGCTTAAACATCGGGTTTATTTTAGTGGACTCATTCGCTTCGGTAATGCCCACAAAGTTTTTGCAGGACGTTATCTATTCCCTTTCGTTTTTCAACCGTTACAACGAATTTACAATAGGCATTTTCAGCTTTTCCAATATTTTCTTCTTCGCAAGCGTCGCTTTTATCTTTTTGTTTTTAACGGTAAGAGTGCTTGAAAAAAGCAGATGGTCGTAATGCTGTTAATTCAGAAAGAAAGGAACGGATTCAATAATGAGCAAAAAAGATATTGATTTAAATAAAGAAGACAGCGGGAACAAAGAAGCTTCTGAAACCGCCGAAATTACGGCTTCTGATACATTGGAAGCCGAGGACAGCGGAGATAATTCGGAAAATGCGGTAACGGCGGATGAAAATAAGGGAAAAAAAGAGTCCGCCGTTAAGGATAAACCCCTTAGCGGAAGAAAAAAACGCTTCAAGTACGGTGCGCTGTCCGTTACGGTTACGGTTATTTTTGTCGCCGCAATTGTTTTGATAAATATTATTTTCAATATGGTACTGGACAGGTTTGATATTACCGCCGACTTTACCGATAATTCGATGTATTCCATAGATCAAACCACCGTGGACTATATAAAAGGTATTGAGGATAATATTCAAATTACCGTTACTGTTGAAGAAGCGGACTTTGAAAACGCGGGAGCTTATTATAAGCAGGTAAGCGAGATAGTAAAAACTTTCGCGGGGAACAATCCGAGAGTTACCGCCCAGTATCTGGATCTGGATTCCAATCCGGCGTTTTATTCCAGCTACGGCGCCACGCTTACGGCGGGCTCAATAATAATTGAGTCGGAAAAAACGGGAAGAAACGTTATTATTACTCCCAACGATTACTTGTCCCCAAAGTACAGCTTTAACGGCAACGAGATAACTGCGGAAACGTACAGTATGTACTATCAGCTTGGCTACGGCTCGTCGGGAATGCTCACGGTAGAATATTATGCGGCGGCGGAAAGGTGCTTTCTTTCGGGTATAATGAATGTTACCAACGACGATCCCGTAAGAGTGGCGGTGCTTACCGAGGATTACGGCGCTTCATCGCCCGCCTCTCTGGTAAGTATGCTGGAGGCAAACGCTTATATAGTGGAGGAGCTTAAGCTTTCAAGCTCCGAGAAAATAGACCCGGATATTGACTTTGCCATACTGTTCGCTCCGATTTATGATCTGAGCAACGATGATCTTAATAAAATAGATATGTGGCTGGACAACGGCGGCAAATATGACAAGAATTTTATGTATATAGCCGCTTCCACCGTAGATGTGCTCCCCAATGTAAACGCCTATCTTAAGGACTGGGGAATTTCAATGGATTCGGGCTATGTTTTCCAGACAAACGACTACGCATTTAACGGCGGCAGTACTTATCAGATACTGGAATTCAAAGAAGGAGATTACAGCACAGGCGTTGACACACAGACAAAACAGACTCAGGGAGACCGCTTTAAGCCCATAGAGCTTCTATTTGACGAATACTCCATATATAAGACCGAAACCATAGTTTCTTCATATGATGGCGCGGTAGTTGCGCCCTTTGACGGACTTGACGGATTTGAACCGTCAAATGCGGAGCGTTCGGGCGCGTTCCCCGTTGTGGTTGGTTCGTCAAAGACATTCTATGAGGGACTTGAACCGCACCAAAGCAGAGTTTATGCGGTAAGCGGACATTATATCCTTGACCGCAGTTTTATGGAAGCGGCTTATCTTAACAACTCGGATATATTTTTAAATATCTTCAATTTTGCCAGCGGCAAGGATAATGTGGAGATATCGGTATCGCCTAAATCCTTCTCGGTGCAGACCTTTGAGATAACGGCTTCTCAGGTAAGAGCCATAACCATCGTATTCGCGGCGGCAGTGCCCTTACTGGTCGTAGCGGCGGGAGTCGTGATCATAGTGCGCAGGAAGAGAAGATGATAAAGGAGAATCATATTTATAAATGAAAATAAATACACGCAGCAAAAATTTTCGTATAATTTTATTTTCGGTAATAGGTCTCGCGGTACTTGCGGCGGTGGTTCTGGTGCTTACGCTAACCGCTCCTGACAACGGAGGCGACGATGAACAGACCGGAACGGAAACCACAACCGCCGACCCCGCTTTAATGCTCCAGCCGGAGAATAAGGGAGAAATCGAAAGCATATATATCGAAAACCCAAACGGCAGCTTTACCGTAAAAAAAGCGGTAAATAAAAGCGGCGAGGATATCTGGACGATAGAGGGCTATGAAAACGTTAAAGAGAGTCTTTGGGTTCAAAGCAGCTTTGAAAGTCTTGTAGATTCTCTTACGGAAATGACAGCCCGGTCGGTGGTGGAGGAAAAACCGTCGGATATCGGACAATACGGGCTTGACGCGCCTACGGCAAAGGCACAGGTAAACTATGAGGGCGGTGAAAGCTTTACGCTTTTGGTGGGCGGAAATGTGGTAAGCGGATCGGCAAACTATATTATGACTTCCGACAGCGGCAGCGTTTATTCCTATTACACTCACAGCTTAAGCGCGGTAATGAACAATGATCCCATGTCATATATAAATAATGTGACAATGCCTTCCTTCGACAGCAGCGACGCGCCTGCTATCAAGAAGATAACCGTATTGAGAAAAGACTGGGAACAGCCGCTGATACTGGAAGAGCTTCCCGAACCCGAAAGCGAGGAAAGCATACAGGTTTATCCTTATACTTTTACTTCTCCTTACGATGTTTATCTTGATCTTACCAACGGAAGCGCATTTCTGAACGCCATGTTCGGACTTACAGCCGAAAAGGCGGTATATGTGGATCCCACCGAGGATCAGCTTAAGGAAACGGGGCTTGACGATCCCTTCTGCGAGGTAGACATACTGGCGGTGAACGAACAGGCGGAGGATACGCAGGAAAAGGATATGGTGTTCAGGCTTTTTGTGGGAAATCCAATCACGGAAGATGTCACCGATGAGGAAACGGGCGTTACCACAAATCAGCTTAAAGGCTTTTACGGAATGACCAATCAGGTAAAGGACGTTATTTATTATTTCAGCGCCGACAGCTTGGTATGGGCAACTATGGAGCCTACCCAATATATGTCAAAGCTGTTTTTAATGCCGTATATATATGATCTTGATACGGTTACTTACCGCGACAGCGAGTGTGAGTTCACAGCAACGGTGGAAGGCGGGGCGGAAACTGCAAAGATTATATTTAACGGCGAAGAAGGCGATTTAGGGCGGTTCCAGAGTTTTTACCAGTTTTTGGTAAGCTGCCGCGGCGAGGAGATTTACACCGATGATGAAAAGGGAGATTTCATAGCGGAGTTTTCCTATACCTATGATGATGACCGTGAAAAAGACACGGTGACTTTATATGAATCCGACGACCGTAAAATAATTGTCGCGATTAACGGAAAGAATATTTTCAAAACTAAATGGAATTATGCCACAAGGCTTTTGGAAAATGCGAAGGCTTATCTTAACGGCGGAGAGATAGTTTTGAATTTCTGATGAAAGAAACGAAAGGAGAAAAACTATGGAGGCGCAGAAATTTTTCACTTATAAGGGACTTCCTCTTGTAAGAAAGGGAAAACAGATTTATTACGGCAATATGAGCGACGAAACGGTAGCTACGCTTCAAATCATGTCCACAAGAAACGTTAACGGTCTGGAGGTGGCTGACAGGGTGAAGGTTTGGCTTATGCTGACTAAGACCGAAGGTGTTGACGCTAACGACGTTATGAAGAAGAACTGTGAGAGAAAAGGACTTTATGAAGCGCTGGATATTGCTTATATATGGCTGGAAAGAGATAAGCAAGGGGCGTAAAAGAAGAGTTCCGCAGTCAGCAGTCATTAAATAAACTTTAAAACTATATCGTTGTCAAATCAACTTATACTAATAACCATTTGAATTGTGGATAAAATCCACAATTCAAATACTTCGGC
>CANDLP010000113.1 GCA_947385505.1 uncultured Clostridia bacterium | reverse complement strand
AGGTGTTCGGGCTTTCCGGGCAGGCTTACGGAGACGAAAACGGAATATTGCCAATGAAAACAAAAAACGGAATAAACGTTATTTCATTGAATCTTCTTATTGATAATGTAACCGATCCGGTTATCTGGCGCGGACCGATAATAGCGGGAGTGGTAAAACAATTCTGGACCGACGTTATATGGGGCGACATTGATTATATGTTCATAGATATGCCTCCCGGAACCGGCGACGTTCCTCTGACAGTGTTCCAATCCATACCGATTGACGGAATTGTAGTGGTTACAAGTCCGCAGGAGCTTGTTTCAATGATAGTTGAAAAAGCGGTAAATATGGCTAAGGCTATGAACGTTCCTGTTTTGGGAATAGTGGAAAATATGAGCTTCTTCAAATGCGGCGAGTGCGGCAAAGAACACAGTATTTTCGGTGAAAGTCATATTAAGGCTACTGCCGAACATTTCGAAATAAGCTCGGTTTGCCGCCTTCCCATCAACCCTGTCATCGCTTCAATGGCGGATAAAGGAATGGGCGACGATATGAACGAAGAGTCAGTTGAAAAGTTTTTTGAGGAAATCACCTCTAAAGTTTGATTTTCATAATTTTTTAAAACCTGAAAAGCGTGCTTCGGATTTTTTCGCAGCGCGCTTTTTGTTGTTAAAGAAGCCAAAAAAAGCGCCAAAATCTTTTGTTTTTTTCTTGTATTGTAATAATCTCTTTATCGGTAACGTTTTTCGGCATTTTTTTCCTTATAAAAGTAGTAAAATAAAAAAGCAGCGGTTCGGGGCATGGATTAATAAAGTAAAGTAACGTGAACAAACGCTGAAACAAGCGCAAGGGAGCGGACTTGTTCATATTATTCCCGTACCCCGAAACAACGTTGTATTTTTCAAAACGGTCTTCAAAAGGAAAGGAATGTTGAAATGGAAAAAGAGCCTTTTACAAAGCCAAATTATTTTAAATATCCGCTGATAATTTTCTGCGGCTTCGGAATGGCCTTAGCTTCGCTTATGGGAAAAATATCTCCCTTCGGTATAGTGTTCATAAGCTGTATGAACGGAACGGACTGCTTGTCCGCCTTTGCCGGAACGGCAATGGGTTATCTTTTAAGGGGTGATTTTGTAGCAGCGCTGCCTACTATAGCGGCGGGCGCGGCAATTTGTGTGCTGAGGATATTTTTTGTAAGGCCCAAAGGAATTGTGGGCAGGCTTGTAAGCGGAGGTCTGGCGGGTGCGGCGGCGCTTTTAACAAATATAATTACCGCCGGGGGCGCTTCAGATATTTTTCTTTCCTTTGCATTCGGACTTATCGCGGCGATATCCTGTTATACTTTTCTGGGTATGGCCGAAAAGCTTAAAAAGGGTGAAAAGCTGTTTTCGGGAAAAAATGCGGAGCTGCTGCCAGCCGGCGTCACGTTGATTTTTATTATTGCGTCATTTACGGATCTTTCCTTCGGCATATTTAATTTCGGTGAGATTATTTCGGGAGCAATTGCTCTTGCGGCCGCGTACCGTTTCCGTTTGAGCGGAGGAGCGGCGGTAGGAGTGCTTTGCGCTGTGGGAATGGCGATAGGACGGGGAACTTTCGCCTATGCCGCCCTTGCTTTTTCCGTTGGAACCCTTGCAGCGGCTTTAACCGCTTCAAAAGGAAGAGTGCCTATGTCTGCGTCTTTTTTGCTGGCTTCCGCCACTTTGGGCGGATTGTTGGGCATGGACCGGACAATGCTTTCATTTATTGCAGATATGCTGGTGGCTTCCGTTATTTTTATGGCGCTGCCTTTAAATAAAATTATGACTAAAATAAAGCCGCGGATATCTGCTTTTTCCGACGGCTTATCCGCCGAGGTTTTCGCGGGAAGGCTTGAATTGGTGGGCAGCACTGTGGGCGAACTGCGCTATGCTGTGGAAAAAACTGCCGAGACTTTGGACAGCACGGCTAATAACGATTTTTCCGATATATACAATTCGGCCTGCGATAAAATATGTAAAAACTGTCGTTTCAACATGAAGTGCTGGGGAGAGGAATATAATGACTCAGTGAGAATGATGAACGGGTTTATTAAAGTTCTGCGCCGCGGTGAAAAGCTTACGCCTGACGATTTTACCGGAACTGTTTCGGGGCGATGCACAAGAAAGGAACAGCTTTGTGAGTGTCTTAACAAAAAATACGACGATTTTGTATCGGTAGGACAGATGAACAGACGTGTAAAGGAAATGAGAAACGTTCTTACAAAACAGCTTGACAATACGGAAAGACTTTTTAATTCCATAGCGGAGGAGTTCGGAAAAGAGGTGTCTTACAGCACCGAGGCTTCCCTTAAAGTAAGCCGCCTTCTGGAAAGATGCGGACTTGTGTCTCCAAAAGCGGCGGTTAAAACGTTGGACGGAAATATGATTATCGAAGCTTACGGTGAAGGGGAATTGGCCTGTACTGCCGAAGAACTGGGGGATATGCTGATAGAGCTGCTTCAAAAGGAATTTGATCTTCCATGCGTGCTTGAATTCGGGAAAAGGGTTAGGATTACGGCTTTTCAAAGAGCGGAATACGGCGTCAAATCCGCCGTTTGTCAGTACAGCCGAAAAAAGGAAAACGCCAACGGCGATTTTGTGACCGCCTGTGTTGACGGAAAAGGGAACTATTACAGCATAATATCCGACGGAATGGGCAGCGGAACAAGGGCAAGAATAGACAGCGCGTTCGCATGCGGTCTTTTGACCAAATTTCTTGAAAGCGGAGTGGGAGTCGAAGCTTCTATTGAAATGCTTAATACTGCAATTATGGTAAAATCGTCCGATGAAAGCTTTGCTACCCTTGACGTATGTCAGGTGGATCTTTATACCGGAAAAACGACCATTTACAAGGCGGGCGGAGCCGATACTTTTGTTCGCAGCGGCAAAAAAGTTACCAGAATAAAAGGAAGCGGACTTCCCGTAGGCGTAAGCGGAAGCCTTACTATGTCGGCGCAAAGCTTTACCGCCGAGGAAGACGATGTTATAATTATGACCACCGACGGCGCCGATCTGTCCGAGCAATGGCTTGAACAGGCGTTTATGAAAGAAAGCTGCGGTAATATGGAAGAGCTTGTTAAGACCGTGGCAGGCGCCGCAAGATTCAACTGTGAAAAGGGAAGGGAGGATGATATTTCCATTGTTGCGCTTCAATTGAAAAAATAACAAAAAATGTTATCAGCTTGTTGAAAAAATGTTCCTTGAAGTATTTTTCGGCAGGCTGATGTTCATATTCATAATTATCGTTGTAAATCTACACAAAAGTGAACGTTTAAAAAAGACAAATTTAATAAAGATTTAACAAAGTACTTGAATTTCTTTTAAATGTGTGGTACAATCAACACAAGGTAAAAAATTACCAAAAAGGCTAACTTTGCGCAACTGATTTTTATTTGATTTTGACAAGAACAAAAAAGAAAGGTTGGTTTCCATGGCAATTAAAAACAACAGAGATTATGAAGTGGCTCTGCACTTTTTCCACGAAGGAAGCGCTACCGAAGCCTACGAGTTCTTTGGTTCCCACTTTTGTGAACAGGACGGAAAAAAAGGAGTAGTATTCCGTGTGTGGGCACCTCATGCAAACTCGGTCAGCGTAGTAGGAGATTTTAACCACTGGGATAGATTTCAAAACCGCATGCAGCGCGTCAGCACGGATGGAAGCGTGTGGGAACTGTTTATTCCGGACTTGAAAAGATACGATATTTACAAATACAGTATCGAAAGTTCACAGGGGCAGATCAAACTTAAAGCTGACCCGTACGGCTATCATATGGAGACCAGACCCAATACCGCAACAAAAATATATGATATAGACGGATTTAAGTGGAACGATGAGAAATGGTTCAAGGACCGCGCTTCAAAGAACATATACGATTCGGCTATAAATATTTATGAAATGCACCTTAACTCATGGATGAACAAAAGCAACGAGGACGAGTTGTTTAATTATATGGAGCTTGCCAAAAAGCTTATTCCGTATGTAAAAAAAATGGGTTACACACATATTGAGATAATGCCTGTTGCAGAATTTCCTTTTGACGGCTCCTGGGGATATCAGCAGATAGGATATTACGCTCCAACGTCACGCTTTGGCACTCCCCATGACTTTATGGAATTTGTGGATTATTGTCACCAAAACGAAATAGGGCTTATCCTTGACTGGGTTCCCGCTCATTTTCCAAAGGACGCGGCGGGTCTGTACGAATTTGACGGCAGTTACTGCTATGAATATGCGGAGCCTTTAAAGAGGGAACACCTTAATTGGGGAACAAGAGTATTCGACTGGGGCAAGCCGGAAGTGCAGAGTTTCCTTATTTCCAACGCCAACTATTGGCTGGATAAATATCATCTGGACGGACTGCGCGTAGACGCAGTGGCTTCCATGCTTTACTTAGACTATGACCGCAAAGACGGACAATGGCAGAGAAATATAAGAGGCGGAAACGAAAACCTTGAAGCGATAGCCTTTTTGCAGAAGCTTAATACGGCATTGTTCGGAAAACACGAAAACATACTTATGATTGCCGAAGAATCCACCGCCTGGCCAATGGTAACAAAGCCTGCCGACGTGGGCGGACTGGGATTTAACTTTAAATGGAACATGGGATGGATGAACGATATGATCGCATATATGTCGATGAATCCCGAATATCGTCCATATCATCACAATATGCTTACTTTCTCTTTCTACTATGCCTTTTCCGAGAATTTTATCCTTCCGATATCACATGATGAGGTAGTGTACGGAAAATGCTCTATGCTGGATAAGATGAGCGGTCCCCGTGACAAGAGGTTTGCCTCGCTCAGAACTTTCCTTTCATATATGACCGCTCATCCTGGAAAGAAGCTTATGTTCATGGGTCAGGAATTTGCTCAGTTCAAAGAGTGGAACTATAAAACGGGGCTTGACTGGGACGTGCTTGAATTTGACGAGCATAAGAAGCATCAGCATTTTGTTGAAGAGCTTAACAGATTTTACAGCGAACATAAAGAGCTTTGGGAAGCTGACAGCGATTGGAGCGGATTTAAGTGGATAAGCAGCGATGACAACTCTAATTCTGTTATTGTGTTCCGCCGTTTTGACAGAAGCGGTAATGAGTTAGTGGTAGTATGTAATTTCCAGCCCAATTATCATGAGGAATACAGTTTTGGCGTTCCTTTCTATGCAGATTATGAAGAAATATTCACAACGGAAAGTCCGGAATACGGAGGTGGGGGAGCCTTTAACGGAACCGTTGCGTCCCGAAACGAGCCTATGCACGGCGAGCCCTATTCTCTAACCGTTAAGATCGCGCCCATGTCCGCCATGTTCTTTAAAGCGAAGAATATCCGCACACCTGAAGACGATCTGAAAAAAGAAGAGGAAAAAAAGAAAAAAACCGCCGCTAAAAAAACGGGCGCTGTAAAAGAAACCGCTGTCGCAAAAAAAGCTTCTTCGGATAAACCCGCTAAGACAAAAACTCCGGCAAAGAAAACCGCCAAACCTGTAAAAAAATCACCTAAATCAAAAATATAATTAAAACTGATTCGAATAAACAAAAAATATATGGAGGCAAAATTATGAACCATGTAAAAAAAGAAATCGTTGCCATGCTTTTGGCGGGCGGACAGGGAAGCAGACTGTACGCTTTGACTCAGGATATGGCAAAGCCCGCTGTTCCTTACGGCGGTAAGTACAGAATAATTGACTTCCCCCTTTCCAACTGCATAAATTCGGGAATCGACACAGTCGGTGTTCTTACGCAGTATCAGCCCCTTGTTTTAAGCGAATATATAGGCAACGGTCAGCCTTGGGATCTTAACCGCACTCATGGCGGAGTTCATGTGCTTCCTCCCTATGAAACCGCTTCGGGAAAAAGCTGGTACGCCGGTACCGCCAACGCCATTTATCAGAATATGAGCTTTGTAGATCGCTACAATCCTGAATATGTGGCCATTCTTTCGGGCGACCATATATATAAAATGGATTACAGCGAAATGCTGGATTTCCATAAAAAGCACAACGCCGACGCGACAATCGCCGTTCTTGAAGTGCCTTGGGAAGAAGCGAGCCGCTTCGGAATCATGTCGGTAGATGAAAACGACGTTATAACCGAATTTGCGGAAAAGCCGAAGGAGCCTAAATCCAACTTAGCTTCGATGGGTGTATATATTTTCAGTTGGAAGGTGCTCAAACAGTATCTTATAGCCAATGAAAAAGACGAAAACGCTACAAAGGATTTCGGAAAAAATATAATTCCCGATATGCTTGCCGATAAGTGCAAAATGGTAGCTTATCACTTCTCCCATTACTGGAAGGACGTAGGCACCATCGACAGTCTCTGGGAAGCCAATATGGACTGTCTTGACCCAAACGTTCCCCTTAACCTCTATGACAACAACTGGAAAATATATTCCAGAAACCCCGTTATGCCTCCCCATTACGCGGGACCCAACAGTAAGATCGAAAACTCTATGGTTGCCGAAGGCTGCAATATTTACGGTACCGTTGACTTTTCGATTCTGTTCTCCGGAGTTACGGTTGAAGAAGGAGCGGTGGTGCGCGACAGTATCATAATGCCCAACACCGTTATCAAAAAAGACGCCGTTATCGAGTATTCCATAGTCGGAGAGGACTGTGTAATAGGCGAAGGCTCTCATATAGGCGAACGTCCGGAGACCACTATAGACAAAGACAAGTGGGGCGTGGCGGTTGTCGGACATAAAGTAAATATAAGCGACAACGCCGAGGTTAAAGCAAAAGCGATGATCTCCGAATCTGTCTGACCGGCACTGACGATCATAATTTTTATAACAGAAACAGAAAGGAATTGAATTTTATGGCTAATATGTCTAACGTGCTGGGCTTGATCTTTGCCAATATGCATGACAGCACAATTTCTGACCTTACTAAGCTCCGCACCATGGGAAGCGTTCCCTTTGGCGCGAGATACAGACTTATCGACTTCACACTTTCAAATATGGTCAACAGCGGTATAAATACCGTAGGCGTTATAACAAAGGCAAATTATCAGTCTCTTATCGACCATATCGGTTCCGGCGCGGAATGGGATCTTTCCAGAAAAACGGGAGGACTTCATATTCTTCCTCCTTACGGTCATATAAATGGAGGGCTTTACAGAGGCAGACTTGAAGCTCTTGCCGGCGTTCTTGATTTTATACGTCACAATGATGCGGAATATGTTCTTATAAGCGATACCGACGTTATCGCCAATATCGACCTTAGAAAAGTATTGGAGTGTCATGAGAGGACGGACGCCGATATCACCGTAATTTACGCTAAGACAGTATGTGACGCCGAGCGCGCCCGCACCAAGACTATTCTGAGCGTTAA
>CANDLP010000112.1 GCA_947385505.1 uncultured Clostridia bacterium | reverse complement strand
AGATGACGCTCCGTGACTGGAGTTCAGACGTGTGCTCTTCCGATCTTATCTGATTCTGCCATGTGCCGAAGGCAAGGTCTATTATGTAAGTCTCGTCAGCCATTGAGTTTACCGCCTTTCACGCCGCCGAGCTTAGCTTCGGCAAGTATATTGGATTTAAATGTAAAGTTAAGATTTTTAATTTCCCTTTCTCTTTTAAGAGCAAGAGAAACCATTTTGTCCAGAAGACGAGGATATTTTACCCCCACCGATTCCCAAAGGTAAAAGGCAAGACTTCCGGGAATAGTGTTTATCTCGTTTAAATAAATCTTATCTTCGTCGGCGTCAATCATAAAATCTATTCTCGAAACGCCCGAACAGCCGAGACATTTAAACGCCTTAACGGCAAGATCGCGTATTTCCCCGCGCATTTCCTCGGAAATATCGGCGGGAATTTTGCGCTTTAAGGAAGCCATTCCGCTCGACTTGGAGTCCTTTGCTCCGCCGCTTACATATTTATCCTCAAAACTCAGTATCTCGTCGCTTCCTATCGGTTCCTCGCACTCGCTGGCTTCCGCCTCGTCTTTATCACCGCATACCGAGCAGTTTATCTCCCGCAGATTTGTTACAGCTCTTTCAACCAACACTTTCCCTGAAAAGGTAAAAGCATAATCCAAAGCTTCGGCAAGACTGTCTTTATCCCTTCCGATTTTTATTCCCACGCTGGAACCTAAGTTTACGGGCTTCACTATGGCGGGAAAACCTATTCTTTCCTCTATTTCGCCTATCCTTTTATCGGAATCCTCGGCATACTCCAATGCTGTAACGGTAACACAGTCAAGCACGGGTATTCCGTTATCCTTTAAAACCGCCTTCATAACGTATTTATCCATTCCAACCGCCGAGGAAACTACGTCACAGCCTGCATAAGGGATGTTCAAGGTCTGAAAATAACCCTGCAATGCCCCGTCCTCCACATTAGTTCCGTGTACCACAGGGAAAGCAACGTCAATTTCCGCCACCGTGCTGTCACCGAATTTTTTCATTGGGTAGCGCACAAGCTTGGTTTTACCCCCGTCGTTCACAATAATAACACGGGTGCTTTTCTTAAGCAAAGCGGGGATATCCCTGTATTCCTCAATTTTTCCCGCATACTCCCCTGTATAAAATTCGTTGTCTTTGGTGATGTATACGGGGATTACATCGTATTTTTCACGGTCAAAGGCGTTATACGCCTGTATCGCCGATATTACGGAAACCTCGTGTTCAACGCTTTTTCCGCCGAAAAAAACACCTACTCTTATCTTCATAACAGTAACCGATCCTTCACATATTTTGCTATTTGCCGATCCGCACGGAGTTCGCAAGCGAACGGATGTGCGAGGCAATTTAAATAAATTTTTTATAGTAAACGACAAATTTATTTTTCGTTTACTATAAAACAAATAATCAGTAGTTATCCGGAAGATCATTTTCAAGCAGTACGATCTTCACGGCTCCGCCTGTCTTTAATGTTTCCGCCTTTGCCAGCGCTTCGTTCAAATCCCGCGCCACAAAGCTTTTTTCTTCGGGATATCCCGCTTCCTTAAGTCCGTCGGTTATCGCCTTTGCCTGTTTCAAGCCTACCGCCATCACATAATCGCAAACCTCTGCCGCCTGAACACCGAAGGCTTTATTCAAATCATATTCCCTTTCGCCGAGTTCCACCATTCCGGGGGTAATCAGAATTTTATATCCCTCCATAAGCGCCAGAGTATCAAGAGCCGCCTTTGCCCCTGCGGGATTGCTGTTGAAAGCGTCGTCTATTATAATCGAACCGCCCTTGTCGATTATCTCCATTCTGTGGGGCACCGCTTCAAGACGGCGCACGGGCGTTTTAAGCTCCGTAAAGGACACGCCCAGCGTGTTTGCCGCCGCAATAGCGCCCACTATATTCTGCACATTGTGCTCGCCGATAAGCTTGGTGGAAAAATCCCCTTTCTCCTCTCCATGATGAACGGTAAAAGAAGTTCCCTTTACGGTAACCGTAATATGGTCGGCGTAATAATCTGTACCGCGGGAAAGACCGTAAGAGATCACATTCTTATCTATCGCCTTGTTTCTTATATACTCATTGTCATAATTCAAAAAAACTATACCGTCAGTTATGCAATCAGCTATCTCAAATTTTGTTTTAATAATGTTGTCAACGGACTTAAAGGTTTCAAGATGCTGCTCCCCGATTGAGGTGATCATGGAATGCTTAGGCTTTACAATATCGCAGATTTCCTTTATTTCACCCACGCCCTTTGCTCCCATCTCACAGATAAAAAAGTCATAGGTGGCGTTTAAGGAACCTCTCACCGTCTTAACCACACCCATGGTGGTGTTAAAGCTTTCGGGCGTCATTAAAACGTTGTATTTGGCGGATAAAAGCTTGTTTAAATAAAACTTCGTGGAAGTCTTGCCGTAACTGCCCGTTATGCCAATAGTGATAAGATTGGGGAGTTCGTTTATAATGCGTTTCGCGTCATTGATATAATGATTGTTGACTCCTTTTTCAATGGGTTTGTTTATAAAATCGGCGATCATCGGCATAAAAAGGGAAAACACCTGCCACAAGCATAAAACGGGAAGATTCAGCCCGCTGTCAAAAAGAAAGATCATAGACAAAGCGCAGACCAAGCCGTACACTATGACGGAGGTTACACACATTCTTATAACGCGGGGGGTGAAAACCAGCTTTTTCTTGGCAGGCTTGCTTTTGCAAAGAAAAAGCCCCGTTATTATCAGCATCGAACATATTATAAGATCCCATGAACTTACCCTATAGGACGCTCCAACGGGATTTACGCCAAAAAGAGCGCCCTTCATAATGAAACAGGAAATAAAAGCGAACAACGCCGCAATAACAGAAAGAATATGCCTTTTTAACACCTCTCCCGTATTTTCCCTTATCCACTTGAACTGCTCCGAAGCGTGGTAGGAATTAAGCTGAAACATATGCATATATCTTGCAAAATTAAGGGAAAAGCTGTATAAGAGGGTGATAAAAAACAAAAAATACGAAGCGATGTAAATATAACTTGACATAAAAACAACCTTCCCTTGTATTATATTATATTAAAAAACGAGCTTATAATACGGCAAAAACGCGCGCTTTGTTCAAGAAAAGTATAGTGACCGCAGCCTTCAAGCACTACCAGACCCGCGTCGGGTATCAGCTTTTCCATAAGCTGACCGTCGGACAGAGGAGTCGCGTCGTCATTCTGCCCCCAAACAAGCAGAGTCGGTACGTCTATATTGGGAATAAGAGAAGTCAAATCTTCGTTAACCACCTTAACAAGACATTGGCGCATGATCGGCGAAGCCGCATTATAATCCGCCGAGCCGTTTTTACGCCTTAAATTTTCCAGTGCGTCGGGCATAAGCTTTTTGCAGATTTTTGTGGAAAGGATACCCTTACCGATCTTATAGCAGCGGGTTTTAATCTTCCCCTTAAAGGTGGGCTTCGTCTTTATTCCCGCGCTTCCCGTAAGAACGATCTTTTGTATCTCAAAGGGCAGGTTTTCTCTTGACATAAGTTTTATTGTAATCCTTCCGCCAAAACTGTGAGCTATTACATAACAGCTTTTTATCCCCATATTTTCACAGAAGTCCGTTACAAAATCCGCGTAATCGTCCACCGACCAAGGATCTTTCGGCTCGTCGCTTTCGCCGAAGCCGGGAAGATCGGGGGCATATATCTTAAAATAAGGGAACAGGCATGAGATTATATTTGAAAACAGCTTTATATTCGCCCCCCATCCGTGAAGCAGCAGTACGCACTGTCCGTCGGGATTCTCCCCTTCGCAGATATAATTTATATTAAGTCCGTTAATTTCGGTAATCAAGATCAACCTCCGATAAAATTGTCAGATATTATATATTATATATCCGTATTTTTTGTTTGTCAAGAAAAAACACACAATTAGCCCTTTTAAAGCATCGGCTTTACGACAAAAAGCCCCTCATTATTTTTTACGCGGAATACCCCCCGAATATGCAGATTCGGGGGGTATTCCTGAGGATTTTATCAGAGCACGTTCACAACAGCTCTCTATATAAACGGAAAAACCGGAATTTGTTGACGCAGAGATCTCCGCCCGCGATATTTCACAGACAGAAATCATCCACTGAATATATTATATACGCCTAAGGTGTTAAAATTATGACGGTTATATATTCGTTTTTAAAATTGTATTGGACAAAAAGGAAAAAGATCAATCACCCAGAAGGGTTCCTATAACCGCGTTTGAAACAAGAAAACCTTCGGGAGTCAATGAAACATTTCTGTTTTTCAAAAAAATAAGTTTATACGGAATTTTTTTAACATTTTCGATAATTTTCTCTTTGTCGCCGCCGCGCTTTTCGTATTCCGCAAGATTCAGCCCTTCCCTAAGCCTTAACCTGAGCATTGCGTACTCTTCGGCTCCTCCGAGGCGATCTTCCTCAAGCTCCGTTTGCTGAATTTCGCTTTCGCAGAAGGCGTTTATATCCCGTTTTACAAAAAACCTTTTTCCCTTGTAAAAGGAATGGGAAGCGGGACCTATTCCCAGATATTCTTCACAGTTCCAATATTTAATATTATGAGCGCAGGCATATCCCTCTTTTGCAAAATTGCTTATTTCGTACTGTTCTATTCCCTTTGATTCAAGAAATTCCACCGTGTTAAGATAAATACCGCAAACCTCGTCCTCGTCGGGAAGGTCAAGCTTTGCCTTGGCATAAGGCGTATTTTCCTCTATCTTAAGCATATATGCGGAAATATGCTTAAGGGGGAGCCCGGCGAGTCCTTCGAGAGTATGAGCTGCGCTTTTAACGGTTTGCCCTTCCGTTCCCAACATAATATCTGCGGAAATATTGTCGAAACCGCAGGCATGGGCAAGCTCCACGGCTTTTACGGCGGAGCGGGAGCTGTGCCTTCTTCCCAGACTTTTAAGCTCGTTGTCGTTAAGGCTCTGTATTCCGAAAGAAATTCTGTTTACTCCCGAATTTATCAGAGTTTTGAATATTTCTTCTTTGGCAAGACAGGGATTGGCTTCAACTGTTATTTCGGCTCCGCTTTTTATATCCGCTTTTTCAATGATTGAACATATTTCCTTCCACAGCAAAATCGGTGTACCTCCGCCGAAATACACCGTGTCAAATTTGCCGTTATAATGAGAAATATTTCTTATTACCGCCGATTCGTATTTTTTTGCCGCTTCATTTCCGTATTTTACAGAGTAAAAGTCACAGTACGGGCATTTTGAAAGGCAAAAGGGGATATGAATGTAAAGTCCTGAATACGGTTCTGTCATTTTTGTTTACAATATATCTTTCTTTTAGGTTTACTAAAAACGGGTTTTTATGCTGTATCTTTTAACGCCCGAAGCATAGGCTTCGCCGCTTTTTTATTTTTTGCTTATTATTCATCAAGCTTTAATACTGCCATAAACGCCTCCTGCGGCACCGAAACAGTACCAAGCTGCCGCATACGCTTCTTACCTTCCTTCTGCTTTTCCAGCAGCTTCTTCTTTCTGGTGATGTCTCCGCCGTAGCACTTGGCAAGCACGTCCTTCCTCAGCGCCTTTATGGTCTCTCTCGCAATTATCTTCCCCCCGATAGCCGCCTGAATAGGCACTTCAAAAAGCTGGCGGGGTATGTTTTCCTTAAGCTTTTCGGTTATCCGCCTTGCTCTCGGATAAGCCTTGTCCGTATGCACAATAAAAGAAAGCGCGTCCACTACGTCCCCGTTTAAAAGAATATCCAGCTTAACAAGCTTTGAAGGAGCAAAACCGATTATCTCATAGTCATAGCTTGCATACCCTCTTGAACGTGATTTAAGCGCGTCAAAGAAATCGTACACTATTTCGTTTAAGGGCAGCTCATAATGAATATCCACCCTCTTTTCGTCCAGATACTTCATATCCTTGAACACTCCGCGCCTGTCCTGACACAATTCCATAATGCTTCCCACAAATTCCGAAGGGGAAAATATATGGGCGCAGACCATAGGCTCCTCCGCCAAGTCTATCTCCGCGGTATCGGGATAATTGGTGGGATTGTCTATCAGTATAACCTCTCCGTTGGTTTTGGTAATTCGGTATACAACCGACGGGGCGGTGGTGATTAAGTCTAAGTTGTATTCCCTTTCCAGCCTTTCCTGTATTATATCCATATGAAGCAGTCCCAGAAATCCGCATCGGAAGCCGAATCCCAAAGCAATCGAGGTTTCGGGGTCGAAGGACAGCGACGCGTCGTTAAGGCGAAGTCTTTCGAGAGCGTCCCTCAGATCGCCGTATTTTGACCCGTCGGCGGGATAAATACCGCTGAACACCATAGGATTGACATTTCGGTAGCCTGCCAAAGCTTCTTCGGCGGGATCGTCGGCAAGTGTCACGGTATCGCCCACCTTAGTGTCCCCTATTGATTTTATCGAAGCGGCAATATAGCCGACTTCTCCTGCTCTGAGCTCCTCCGCGGCGATAAGCTCGGTGGCGCCCATATAGCCTATTTCCGTAACAAGAAACTCGGCGCCGGTAGCCATCATGCGGATTTTGTCCCCAAGCCGCACTGTCCCCTCTTTTACCCTTATATGAACAATTACCCCTTTATATGCGTCATAATAGCTGTCAAAAATAAGCGCCTTAAGCTTTGCGTCCTTGTCCCCCTTTGGAGGCGGTACGCATTTAACTATCTGTTCCAACACCGCTTCTATATTTGTCCCCATTTTTGCGGAAATACAGGGTGCGTCGTCGGCAGGTATCCCTATTACGCTCTCTATCTCTTCCTTAGCCTCGTCGGGACGGGCGGAAGGAAGGTCTATTTTGTTTATTACGGGTACAACTTCAAGATCCTGTTCAATGGCGAGGTAGGTATTTGCCAAGGTCTGAGCTTCTATCCCCTGTGACGCGTCCACAATAAGTATTGCTCCCTCGCAGGCGTTAAGCGAGCGGGACACCTCATAGTTAAAGTCCACGTGACCGGGAGTGTCTATAAGGTTAAAGGTATAGTCCGCGCCGTCCTTTGCCTTATAGCTTAACCTTACCGCCCTTGCCTTTATGGTGATCCCTCTTTCCCGCTCCAGTTCCATATTGTCAAGGAGCTGTTCCTCCATATCGCGGTGAGCCACGGTTTTGGTAAGCTCCAGTATGCGGTCGGCAAGAGTGGATTTACCGTGATCAATGTGCGCTATTATACAGAAGTTCCTTATATTATTGGGATAAGTGCCAAGTTCCATTGTTTTGTCTTTCCTTTCTTTTAAAGAAAACTAACATATTTATAAATATTTTACTGTCCGGTATCTGATGTCTGCTGTCCTCTTACACCCGAAATGTGTATAAGCCTTGCCGC
>CANDLP010000111.1 GCA_947385505.1 uncultured Clostridia bacterium | reverse complement strand
CTTTGTTTTAAAAATATTTTCCCATGCGCCGTCGGCGATAACGTCCATATAGTCCTCGCCTATATAGTTGTCTATGGCGTTGTCGCGGTCGGGGCGGCGGATATTGTCTATAAACTGCAAATTCATTACCTTGGGAGACTGGCGGAGCCACCAGTTATCCGCTTTGGTGCCCGCAAGCCTTGTGCAGTGGATACGGCTTTGCTGTCCCGCGCCGATACCGATAGCCTGTCCTCCGCAGGCATATGCTACGGAGTTGGATTGTGTGTATTTCAATGTGATCATGGCTATGGCAAGGTCAATTTTTGCGCTGTCAGGAAGGTCCTTGTTTTCGGTAACGATATTTCCGAAAAATTCCTCGTCTATTTTAAGCTCGTTTCTGCCCTGCTCGAAGGTTATGCCGAAAACCTGCTTGCGTTCAATCTGTTCGGGAACATAATTTTCGTCTATTTGTATAACGGCGTAATTGCCTTTTTTCTTGGATTTCAATATTTCCAAAGCTTCATCGTCATAGCCGGGGGCGATAATGCCGTCCGATACCTCTCTTTGGAGCATTTTGGCGGTGCAGACGTCGCATTTGTCGGAAAGCGCCACAAAGTCGCCGTAGCTGCTCATTCTGTCTGCTCCTCTTGCTCTTGCGTAAGCGCAGGCCAAGGGGGTCAGTTCGCCAAGATCGTCAACCCAATAAATTTTCTTTAAGGTGTCCGAGAGAGGGAGACCTACTGCAGCACCTGCGGGGGAAACGTGCTTAAAGCTTGTGGCGGCGGGAAGTCCTGTGGCTTTTTTCAGCTCCTTTACAAGCTGCCAGCCGTTGAAAGCGTCCATAAAATTGATATATCCGGGTTTTCCGTTAAGGACGGTTATAGGAAGGTCTTTTCCGTTTTCCATAAAGATTCTGGAAGGTTTCTGGTTGGGGTTGCAGCCGTATTTCAGTTCAAGTTCGTTCATTTTGCTTTTCCTTTCGTTATATATGGGTTTATGAGAATCTTTGCGGTTTCACTGATGAATTTACAAAAAATGTTCTTAATCAATTTTGGAATATTTAAGATAATTTAACTCCTTCATACAATTTACACCAATCATTGTAATATGGATTTTTCCAAGTTTCTCCGCTAAAAGCTTCATAAGAAACTACAATTGCTTTAAATGTTTCAATATTACAATTTTCATCTACACTAAAGCCGGACGATTCTCCGAATGTAGAGTTTGGAACAAGATTTATGTCATTATAATTAACTTGTTTTATGTATGCACCGCCTGAAAAATCCATATTCCCCTTTATCTTTACAGGGAGATTGTTAGAATCCCAAGCGGCAAATGCAATAACGGCATTTTTTATATCAAAACTTGTGTCATTTTGTATTACAGCTTGCAGCATATCCGGGTAAAGGGCTTTATGTTTTTCGTCTTGTACCACATATTTTGTGCTTACTATTTTAACTTCCTGCAAATCAATATTGTTCTGTAAACTTTCAGCATTTATTTCACTTTCTTTATTTGTTGTGTCATCTTTTTTGTTTTCAGACACTTCAACTGAATCTTTAATAACAACTTCAACTGTTAAATCATCTGATAATTTAACGCCTTCAAAAAGCTTTTCCCACTCGTTATAGTATGGGTTATT
The DNA here is from genome assembly GCA_947385505.1 of uncultured Clostridia bacterium. Classification (GTDB taxonomy): domain Bacteria; phylum Bacillota; class Clostridia; order Oscillospirales; family Ruminococcaceae; genus Ruminiclostridium_E. Next base: position 5,738 of record CANDLP010000111.1, on the reverse strand, counting down.
CCATTTTGTTCCGTCAAAAGTTTCATAGCTGACTACAATCGCTTCAAATGAGTCTATTTTGCATCCATCATCTATGCCGTAGCCGGATGATTCTCCATATGTTGAGTTTGGAGCAAGGTTTATATCATTATAATTGATTCGTCTTATGTATGTTCCGCTTGAAAAATCCATATTCCCCTTTATTTTTACAGGAAGATTATTAGAATCCCAAGCAGCAAATGCAACAACAGCATTTTTAATATCAAGATTTGTGTCATTTTGTATTACCGCCTGAAGCATATCAGGGTACAGTGCTTTATAGTTTTCGTCTTGTACTACATATTTTGTGCTTATTACTTTTAACGGCATACCGGATAATAAGTCTTTAAATTCAGCGACGTTCATTTTTGCTGCCGACAATTCGGCATCGGTAATACTATTAGAAGCCGCAACTGTTGCAGTTGTAATTTCATCTGCTGTATTTTGTGAATCGCCACTTGTTATTTCTGAATTGAGAGGAGTTGTTTCGGTTTTGCCAGTTGACGAATTATTATTTTGACAGCCTGACAATGCAAAGCATACTATCATAGACATCATTAAAACAAACTTTTTCATAATTGTAACTATTCCTTTCAATACGCCTAAAGATAAAAAGTTATTTAAAAATTTTTGCTTAATCGGATAATTTAATGGAACGTTTAAAAGTCCCCTGTGAGCAAAAACAAATGTCATTGTCTTAGGAATTTTTTGTTTTTTCCTTTTTTTCATTTTATGACACATTAAAACATATCACCAAAGCTTGATTTTAGTCAATATCGGTATAGAGAAAATATTTGCCGCAGTGAAGGCATTTAAACAAATATCCGTTCAATCCCGCACTTAATTCTTTTTTAACGTATTCGGACGGAATCATACATACGTCATTGCGGTAAGTTTCCATTACCTCTTTTTCAATGCCCATATCCACTAAATCCTGCCATGAGACATAGCCTATAAAAGCACAATAGTCGTCGCAGTGTGCTAACCAGTATTCCTGCTGCCAACCGCAGTAGCCGGGAGTGCGGTGTATAAGCTCGTCTGTTTTTGCGGGGTCAGAAACCTCGTCCATGGACACGGGATCCTGAAACTCTCCGTTGAACTTATCGGCTGCCTTACCGCTTAAAATACAATCGGGACAAATATAATCAACGTTTTCTACCGAATAGAAGGGTCCTGTGTAATACACATCTGTCCGTTTTCCGCAGCAGTCGCAGGTCATTGATTTGTCATTCTTAAATATTCCCGTTTTTAGCGGGTCGGGGTGATACCTGAATTTATATTCCGACATAATTAGCCTTAGATGTTTTTGTTGATTATGCGGCTTTCATACTTTCCCGTTTCAAGGTCAATATATCTGGTAAACAAAGAAACCTTGTTATCCCCGTTAAGGTTTTCCCAGACAAGCTTTGTGAAGCCGTCAATATCCAAGTCGGGGATTTCAAGTTTTTTCGGCTCGCCTTCAAAAGAGGGAAGGGGATCGCCGTTTTCCTTATAGGTGTGTATAAATCTTCCCTCTCCCTTAATGGGACTGTTGTAGGCGTAATTGTAGCGGAGAACCGAGCCGGGGTTTCCGTCGTCGCTTTTTAAAATACTTAATGCATAATTCATGCCGCCGTTTTCAACGTGTACGATTCCCGAAATTCTGGGTGTGTAATTGGGAGCGTCGTCCTCAAACTCTCTTGATCTCAGGGACTGTTCAAAGGTAAGCTGGCTGTCCATTCCCTCGTATATTGTGTCGGTTTGGTCGCCGTTGGTCACAATGGTTTTATTACCCATTACGCGGACAGGAGCGTAAATTATAAGGTGGGGGTCAACCATTTTTGACGGGTCAAACGCCTGTGTGCGTATTCCCTCGCCCTCTTCAACAAACACGCGGTTGCGGCTGTTTACGCTTCTGCCCATAATGAAGTAGGCTATTGCCGCCTTTTTCTCATCGGGAGTCTTTCCGATAAGTATTCCTCTGCCGTGGTATTCGAGGGAGTTTAACTCTTCTTTAATGGTGTTGATTTTCATGATTACGACCATTCCTTTCCTTTTAAAATTTTCCCAGATAACAACTGGTACTATACTTTATTATTGCCTTTCCGCTTTGTTCGTATTTTTTAAAAGCAGCTTTCAGCTCCCCTATGAAATCGGAAAAACCGCTGTCGTTTTCACTCAGAGCATAAGAGCGGGAAAGGGTGTCTCCGATAAAAGCTTCCTCGTCTAATTCAATATTGTTTTCTGCCGAAAAATACTCCGATTCGGAAAAGTATTCGTTTTTTAGGAACAAATCCCCTTCCTCACTGCTTCTTTTTCCCACATGACCCGAGTGAAAGGCTCCGCAGTATCTTTGGCATATTTCGTCCCGCTCGGAAGAAATCGGACAATCTTTATAATAACGACTGTTGAAAATTACCGCAAGCCGCCCATTAGGCTTTAAAATACGTATACATTCTTTTTTAAATAATTCCTCGTCAAACCAGTGAAACGCCTGTGCGGTGGTGATTAAGCTGATTGAACCTTGTTCAATCCCCGTATTTTCCGCAGAGGCGGAAATAACGTTCACGCCGCTCAGCTTAACCAACTTTTCCCTCATATCGGAATTAGGCTCCACTGCCGTTATCTTCCACGGCTTGCGCAAAAGGCAGGAGGTGAACTTTCCCGTTCCCGCGCCTATATCCGCCGCCGTATCGGCGTTTGTCTTTTCGTAAAGCCAATCTATAAGGCTGTCGGGGTATGAGGGGCGGTATTTATCGTAAAAATCCGCCTTTCCCGTAAATTTTTCCTCGTTCATGCTTTTTCCCCCTTTAATTTTTTTCGTACTCCTTTAATTCCTCTAAAAACTCCTTATAATCGTCGTCGCTCCAATAAAATGTCAGTTCCTCTTCGGTATACTTCTGACCCTCGGTACACATAAAATTGTCCCCGATATCATATTCAAGGCGTTTAAGCACCTTTTCCGCAAACTCACGGAAAAACATTCCGATTCCCGTAATAATGTTTCCGTCTTCAACTACGGGTTTATGTACGAAATGCTCTTTTTCCACAAAAGAAAAGGTTTCCGCCATTTGCATAAAATACCCCGAGGTAAAATCTTTGCCTTCAAGCAGTCCCGCCTTTGAAAGCAGTATTGGCGATGAGGAAATAGCTGCGATAAGAGTATCGGCGTTTTTGCCTTTTTTCAGGAAATCTATAAGCTTTTGATCGTACAAGGGCTGTAAAGGAAAGATCGTTCCCGGAAGTATCAGGCAGTCATAGTCTTTTACCTCGCATTCCTCCACGGTTTTGTCGGGCATAACGGAAAAACCGTCCTCGCTCTTGTAAAGCTTTTTTTCCGAAGCGATTATATCTATTTTTTCACCGAACCAAACGGTCAGGCAGGAGGTCAAGCAGGTTATCTCCTGCAAGGAAAAATCGGGATAAATCAAAATTGCGTATTTTGCTTTCATACTTATTATCATTCCTTTCTTCTTGAGGAAGTGTTTTCACCGAAGGCATAAACGCGGCGGGTTTGAAAGAACTGTTTTTCCAAGTTCCTTCAAACTTTCGCATTTCTGTTAAAGACGTTAAATAAGCCTTTTAAAAAGCGCCTTAAGCTCCTTTATCCAATCGGGAATATAATCGCCCGCGGTAAAAATTTCTCCGTTTCGGTATTCTCCCGCATAAACAAATCCGTTTTCGTTATCGTAAAACTGCGCTTCATTACAGTAAGGAAGAATTTTTATCAAATCCTCGAAACGGCTTTCATACCGTCTTTTCACATCGCTTTCGGGTATGTCGTGACCGCCTTTCCTTACACGGTTTTCTATTCGGGAGATACTTTCCTCCGCCGAGCTTATACCGATATAAAACAGACGGATATAATAATTTCTTTTCTTGGCTGTATTTACGGTACGAAGCGTTCTTTTACCGGATAGAGTGGTTTCTTGGGTGAAATTCAGGTTTTTATTAAGACAGCCGGAAATAATTCCTACCGCTTTTTTTCCCCCTTTAAGCCTGTCGCCGCCGCTCTCGGCCGTAAGCTTGTCCGTGTCAACGATTATGCCCAGCTCGGAATCGGTTCTTGACAAAACGCCTGAAAAAGCGCTTTTTCCTACCCCGTTAACACCGCCTATAACAGTAAATTTTTTCATTCCTCTTCCTCAACAACCGCTTTTCCGTCAACGATCTTAATTCTCCCCTCGCAAAACAGTTTTACCGCTTCGGGAAGTATTATCCACTCGGCTTCTTCCATAACCCTTTTTTGGAGTATCTCGGGAGTATCCCCGTTCTTTACTTCAACCGCCTTCTGGAGGATAATGGGACCCCCGTCACACTCTTCGGTAACAAAATGGACGGTTGCCCCCGTAAGCTTTACTCCCTTTTGGATCACTGCCTCGTGTACGTGCAGCCCGTAAAATCCCTTACCGCAAAAACTGGGGATAAGGGCAGGGTGTACGTTCATCATTTTATAAGGGAAGGCTTCGCAGACCGTTTCGTCAAGAATGGTGAGAAATCCCGCGTACACTACCAAGTCCGCCTTTTCGTCAGCAAGAAGGTCTTTCATCGCTTTGCTGTAAGCGGCTACGTCGGAATATTTCTTTCTTTCAAGGACAATACCCTTTATCCCGTTGTCCTTTGCTCTTTGAAGAGCATAAACATCGGGCTTTGAGCTGATAACACAGGTTATTTTCCCGCCGCCAAGCTTATCGGACTTTTCCGCGTCGATAAGCTTTTGCAGATTAGTGCCGCCGCCGGATACCAATACAACTATATTCATATGAGTTCAATCCCCTCGCCGCCTTTAACGATCTCACCTATGCAATATGCCTTGATTCCGTGCGCTCCCAAAATTTCCACCGATTCGTTGGCTTTATCGGCGGGGACTACGCAGGTCATACCGATTCCCATGTTAAAGGTATTATACATATCTCTTTCGGGAATATGCCCCGTTTCCTGCATTAAACGGAAAATGTAGGGCACCTCATAGGAGCTTTTGTTTACCCTTGCGGTAAATCCTTCGGGAAGGGAACGGGGAACATTTTCATAGAACCCGCCCCCCGTAATATGGCTGACCGCCTTTACGTCCACCTTGGAAATAAGGTCAAGTACGGGCTTTACGTAAATTTCGGTGGGAGTAAGCAGCGCTTCTCCCAGCGTTCCGCCGCCGGGAAGCGCTTTTTCCAACGCTTCTTTGGTGGTAATGTCGAAAATCTTTCTGACCAAGGAAAAGCCGTTGCTGTGAACGCCTGTTGAAGCTAAGCCTATGATAACGTCGCCTTCCGTTACTCTATTGTTGTCAAGGATTTTTGATTTATCCACAACTCCTGTTGTGTAGCCCGCTATATCGTATTCGTCTTCGGGCATCATTCCGGGGTGTTCGGCGGTTTCGCCGCCTATAAGGGCGCAGCCTGCTCTTACGCAGCCTTCCGCCACGCCTTTAACTATTTCCGCTACTTTTTCGGGAACATTTTTGCCGATTGCAATATAATCAAGGAAAAACAAGGGTTTAGCGCCGCAGCAGATTATATCGTTAACACACATTGCCACGGCGTCAATGCCTATGGTGTCATGCTTGTCCATAAGCATAGCCAATTTCAGCTTGGTGCCTACACCGTCGGTGCCGGATACCAGTACAGGCTCTTTCATATCGGCAATATCAAGCTGAAACAGACCGCCGAAACCGCCTATACCTGTGAGCACCCCCGGTATAAAGGTGCGCTCCACGTCCTTTTTCATAAGCTTTACGCCTTCGTATC
>CANDLP010000110.1 GCA_947385505.1 uncultured Clostridia bacterium | reverse complement strand
TATCTTATACTAATAACCATTTGAATTGTGGATAAAATCCACAATTCAAATACTTCGGCGAAGCCGAAGTACCGCCGCAGGCGGTGGTTATTTAAGTTCAATACAATAACTGAGGGAGCTTTGCTCCCTCACCATGCCGCTTTTGCGGCACGGCATTTAAAAAATAGTTTATCTATTTTTTAAATGGTTATTAGTATTACATAATTTATGTATCTGAGTCATGATGGAAATTTTTTTACTACAGAAGTACTACATATTTTATGTGCGGCAGTAATCGGTATTTCAATACAATAACAGCATATATGATATATTATTTTCTGAAGATTTTGCTCACTGCTGCAGGTTACATAAGATTTTTTTAGAATTTCCGCCATTTCTTCTATCCAACTGTACAACTTTTCTTTGTATTCGTTATCATCATCAAAATTTAATATATCTTTTGGAGCTTCTCGTATTTTGGGAGTGCAAATGATAAGTCCTTCATGAAATGAAAGTACATCCATAATAAAAAACGAAATTCTTCTATGTCTGGATTTTGCATCTAATGTACAAAAATCCAACCACTTACACAATATATAATCAATATGATGCTGAGCAATATCATGTTGCCTGTTTATATAATCAACAACAGTTTTTTTATCTGCGTAAAGTATATAATCACGTTTTGCATTTCGCATATTGATCATTAAGCATTTTTCTATTAAATCACCCCGAAATTGCATTAGATCTTCGTAATAGAACTCATTAAGACGCTTTGTAAAAAAAGTTTTCTGTGCTCTGTCTATAAGTACCATTATCGGGTCTATCCAATCTCCCTGTTTAACTATGGCATGCCCTCTTGGAAGTTTGGACAGCATTTTCTTTTGTTCATCGGAAAGACCTATCGACGATCCTGCTGCTTGAATATCTTTTTCGCCGGGCAAGCGCAGAATTATTTTTGTACTGGTATTGGATATTGCTACATCGGCAACCGCCGAAGGAGTTTGGTCCACAATAATAAAGCCTTCTCCATATGTTCTCATTTCCGATATAGCTTCACTGATTGACTTAACGGATTGTCCTTGCACATTTGCAGAATCTTCACTTAGATTTGCAGAGCAATTGGGCAAGATATTATGAGCTTCTTCTAATATCGTTACATGCCGCAAAGGATAATTTGCTTGCTTAGCGGCAGCTTTACGATAATTTTTTAATTTCATAACAATAACACCCATAATAAGTGATTTTACATCCGCAGAACCAACTGTACTTAAATCAATAATAGTATTTTCATCAAACAAAATTTCATCAGAAATAGTACCGTCAGTTTCAAAAATAGTTCCTACTATTCCTTTTGTAAGTGAAGAAACACGTGTAACCAATGCGCCTGTATAATCGCTTTTAGCCTGTGCCGAATAGCTTGATTTATTTATTATTTCAGGCAGAACTTCCAAAACGTCTTTAAAACTTGGAAACTTCACTTCACCGGGCATAACATAAATAGAGTTTTTTAAATCCCAGCCAACTCTTCTGTAAGCATGCTCTATTGCATCGGAAAGTATTGCAGGCATTGCGGCGGTTAACGACCAACAAGCACCGATAATTGTTTTCACCTGATCTATATGATCAGCAGCCTTTACTTTCTCATAGGGAAATTCAAACGGATTTATCCTCAATAATCTGCACAAATCCGGGTCAGCCGTAAAAATATTTATTCCCGGCATTTTGCCAAACTCGTTTTTATATTCTCCTTTGGCGGGTTCGACAACAAGAAACTTTACATTGCCGTATCCGCCATCGTTTTTTTTAAGATTACTTAAACTGTAAATCATTTTATATATAGCATTACTTTTACCCGTTCCGGGAGTACCGCAAACAAACATATGCGATGCGATAGTATTGACATACAGCTTTACCTCCGTGCTGTCTTTTTTTCCCATATAAACTACTTCGCCTAAACGTATCTCTCTATTTCCGGGTTTGTTATAATCATCAGTGACAATATTACGTCCGAATTCTGTTAGTTCAGCAACTGTAATCCCCGAAACCGATTTCATCGGAAGCCCCAGTAGGGTAGGAAGGACGTTTCCTCCGACAGCGATCGCAGGTGTAAATAAATATTCATTGTTTTTATTAGATGTATTGGTAGGATCAATTAAAATTCTCTTTTTAAAAACAGGATGCATGCCGTGATGCAGAAAGTTAATAATATCTGCCACACCATTATTTTTATATTCGGCAAGCGAGTTACCCCAGCTGTTTAAAAAGCATTCGGATTTACCGGATTCATCTCCGATAACTAAAGAACGAATACTATTTGCGCCGATAACAGCATTATTCATATCATCGGAAACAAGATAGACGGCAGTGTCCCATATACCAAAAGATTCAGCATTATCAAGTTTTTTTAATTCATATTCTATTTTTGCCAATATACTCAAAATACGTTTGTTATCTATATTCAATGTAACGGTAGTACCTTTTGTATCCGAAGTTGATTTACCATTCGATTTGGTATTGCCAATATTCTGCCCGTTACTTGTACTGTGAGATTCGGAGGAGCCCTCTCCTGATGTATTGCTGTTTGTGTAGCTGCTGTTTTTTCCCGTATTGTGACTGACTCCAAAAATATTGTAATTATTGCCTGAACTTCTCCCCTTAGTTTTGCCAACCGAAACAGATGTACTTTTGCTTACCGAATTACTGATACTTTCGGTAAAAGTGGAGGATACACTTTCAGACAAGGATTCGGATACCGATGTGCTGTTGCTCTCGTTATATGATACAGTGAGCTTACTATATTTTGACAATTCAGTTGCAATATTTTCATACGCTGCTCTTTTTTCGTTTATGTCAGCTTTGGTTATAGGCTCAGCTATTATTATAGCAGTATAGTCCTGACCTCTCATTGTATTTATAAATTTTTCTATACCTTGAGAATACCCCGTCATTTCTTCGACTTTATCTCTTCTGAAATCGGCAGAAACGGATAAGGAAACAACATTTTTTCTTTGATATTCAAGTGGCAATAACTTATTGAGAATTGCATTTTTGCTTTCTGCTCCGTTTGTTCCAAGTCCTATGCCAGGAAAATTTCCCTCAAAGCTTTTTTTTAACATAGAACTTGAAGCATCAATATTTTTCCCCCTACAACCGATATAAAATTCCGTTTGCCCCGACACATCGCCATGGATCATAAAAAAAACATTTGACTCAAGGTTGTGTAAGGAAGAGTAAACATTAACAAGCTTATCGATAATTCCTTCCTTAGGATCATACGCCAATCTTTTTAATGAAAATATTTCCATTAAAAAAGTTGCTTCTTGATTTTCCGCCAAAGGTTGAATATCCGTTGCAGCTAAATTAGCAAGATCATTTTTTGAAACAAAATTATTTGCCGTCGACAAAGCGTTATTCCATATAGTGCTCGCTTTTTTGGCAATATCAATTTCATACTCCATATAAACCTCTGTTTACCATCTATAATCAATATCAATTTCAGGAACTTTTTCTTCAAGTTTTTTTGTCAATTTTTCCATGTCTCCGACAGTAACATCTTGACCTTTGACATCAATGACTTCGGTGATTTTGACATCATCACCATAATTTCTTATAGAGTCAGCTGTTTGTTCTTTTATGTTTCGTACAAGATTGCTTCTTCCGGAAGAATTGGTGACTGTATAATTCTTCACCTCTACGATTGCATTTTTTTCAAGATTTATAGCATCGGGACGTCGGCTTCCTTTTTCTCCCCAAGGTACGATTTCTATTTCACCATTTTCATTTGTTTTTGTGGATACTTGTGCATCATACCCGTGTAAAAGATACGGTGCAGCAAGATCATTCTCGCTTTCTATAGGTGTTCTTCTTTTAATTTCATTTTCTTCCACATTATTTTCAATAGGTGTTTCGTTTATTTTGTCGTATTCAAAAGCCGCTTCATCAATCGTCTTTTGCGTCTCCTCAACATCGGTATCCAATTCAGTATGTTTAGGCCAGTTATCTAAAATTCCCATATATTTATCCCTCTTATATATGTCTTAGATTATTTTATTTCTATGAAGTATCCACAGCATAGGATCTTCGACTCTAAATGAGGCAATAGGAGGTGCTGCTCCTTTTACAGCATTTTTGGAAGTACCCCAAGCAGAAAAGCCAAAGTATTTAACTGTCTCAAAATTCATTTCCGAGGAATTTACAAGATCAGGTTCCCATTTCATAAGCAGGCTTCTTATCTCATCGCTTATTGTATCAATAGCCGCCTTGTTGTATCCCGTTTGCATTTGTTGATTGGGCTTAGATACTAAAAGTTCTTCAGGCAAAAGATTGGGAGTGTCCACTAAGAGATCCCATTTTGAAAAAGCTATACATAAAGGTATTTTTATTTTTTTATTTTTTCCTATTTTATTATTATTCCTTACCACGTTTGCAGTATTATACAATATTTCAGAATAAGAAGTATCCGAGACTTGAAAAGCATCTGGCATTGATGCTGATAATGCCGAATTAACAAAAACAATTTGGCTCGGATCAAGTATTAGTATAATACCTTCCGATTGTGAAATATATGGAGTAATAGCAGCTAAATCATCTTCATTTTCAAATGTTTCTCCCGCCGCATCAAAAAACGAATATGTATTTTGAACAATCTTACTGCCAAACATATTTTTTTGCTCATATCTTAATTCCACCAATAACGGAGGATTGTCTTTGACTATATCGGTAAATTTGACCGTTCCCATTAACAATTTACGCGTGTTCATAGGAACTTGAAATCTTTTTTTGTATTCCTCACTGCTTCCGGCCCCCCAAAGGGTGGAAATATGCTGTGTACCTATCGTGCTGAATATCTTTTTTTCCATTATTTGTCTAAGTAAAGTAGCAACATAATAGCTTTTGCCCGAATTTTTCGCGCCAACAATTGAAATTATTTTTGTATCATTTTCTAATATATCGCTTGGGAGCTCTTTTTTGCAGTGATAGCAAACCTTTCTGGTAGTAGTGTTGCCACACTTATCACATACGCAGAAGCCTTTGGAATCTACCTTACCGTTTTCAATTATATGCGATTGAACTGTTCCCGGCTCTTTACAGCTGCATCTATAAAACAGCATAGAAGGATTTAACCTGTTAAAACAAAATGGACATAGAATTTTTTTTAACACTTGCATTTTCCGCTCCTTAATATAGATTCTTCCTTTATTACAATATACGCTTATTTAAGCTGTAATCCGCCAGACGCCAAAAGATCACAATTTTTATCCGAAGAAAAAAGTTTACCGTATTCACCCTTTTTTGCAGTGTAGTTCGGCACTGAAATGACTTCTTTCTTTTTTACATTATCAGACGCGGGGATTGTATATATAAGAGTACCTTCTTCCTTTGTTAAAGGGGCACTTAACGGATTAACACAGAAATATAATTCAGGACGTGATTCAAACGAATTACTCAAAGTAATTTTTATGGCTCCGAACACGTTTGCTGAAAAAGAATATTCAATTTTTGTGGGTGTTGAATTATTGATATAGCAGTTGCTCACAGGAATTGAATCCGCATTTATTCGTGCAAATATGGATATATAATAAGGTTGTGTTTTGACGTTGCGTATTATCAGAAGCTTTTCTTGCTCGTATTGCTTTTTAGATACTGCGGGCAATCTTATATCGCAGTCTTTTATGTCTTGCGGATACGCATCATTGCTATAGCATATCTGCAGCGATTCTGCACCCTGCGGCCACTCTTCAATTGTAATACATATATCATTTGCTGATATGATCGTACTTAATATTTTTATTGATTTGATATATCGAAGTGACAGTATATTTCCTATGGTAGCAATATTTTCTCGTATTACAACAGGATAAATATAATCAACGCTGCTGTTCTTAAATATAAGAGAATATTTGTTTTCTCCCATATAATCAAAAGAATACTTTTGCAGCTTGCTTTGAAGTTCTGAAAGGCTTATGGTACTATTTTCAAAGGCTCTGATTTTTGCTGTCGAATGATAAAATTGTATATCCAAGTTTTTTTCTTTATTAAGATGTGTAATTATATACTCTCCGTCTTGTGTGCCAAGTGATTTCGTTATTTGAGGATAAGCAACCTCCACCATCGGAGTTGCTTCGCCAAATCTTGCTTCCGAATGGTATTCTCTACCGTCCTTTGCAGCAATTTTATATACTGCAAAGTAATAGTTTCTACCGTTTTCAAGCCCCTCAATATCACAGCCGGACGGAGTTACAACTAAACATTCTTTGCCTTCGCCGTATGATGTAATTGGTTTTTCGGAATAGTACACTTTTATTTTACTATTTGTAGTATTCCAAGTTATAGATACCATTTCGGAAACCGCACGGATTGAAATGTTAACGCTTTTGAGATATACCACAGGCGTTTGCATAGCCGACAGCTTTGATACCATAGTTCCTCTTTGAGCGTAAACCCCGTAATAATAAAAAGTTCCCTCTGCGATTTCCGTGTCCTTATATGCCAAGCTGTTTGTAGACACAAGTTCTTCACCAAATGCTGTATTAGCTACTTGAGAATTTGCACTTCTTCTTACGATATAATTAACACTGTTTGTTCTGTTGCCGGATTTCCAACTAATATTTACTTCTCCAAACTCGTTATCAATTTTTGCTTCAAGGTCTGTGATATTTTCAATAGGGTATTTTTTCAGTTCAGTATTTGCCTGAGTATAATCACTTATTTCTGACGTTATATCCAAAAGCAGATTAATCTTTTCATCTATATTGTTTTTGGCCGCATATTCCTTAAATAGCTTTTCCGCATTTTCAACTTGACTGTATACATATGTATGTGAAGCCTTAAATTTTGGATATGTACCTCCTATTTTTTCACAAATTCCCTTAGCTTTAAAAAACTCGTTATTTTCATAGCATTTTTGCAGCGCTTTTATATCTGACTCATAAGAAGCGTTTAAACGGCTGTATTCTTTTTGTGTTTCGGCAAGTCCTGGGATACCCGGCCATTTTTCGTTTATTTCATTGATTTTTACCCTTGCCGCTTCCATTGAAAGCGATTTTAGCATTTCATTGGCTTCATCGAGTCTTTTTAGCATTAAGGGATATATACGAATATCTATTTCACAGCATTTGTCATCAACAAGTATATTTTTAGTTGAATGGCATTTTGGACATTCGACTAAAAATGAACTGTTGCAAGAAGGACAGAGCTCCTGTACCTTTGCAGACTTGACAAAATCGTTCATACAAAATGGGCAAACTGCAACATTTGGCATTTCTTTAGGATAACTTATGCCTTTTTCATCACAGTAGCTTTCAAGTATTTCTTCGGCTTTTTCTTTATCGCCAACCAATTCATAAATGGCTTCAACTTTTAAATTAAAAATTTTTTTATTTAAAGAGCCCTGATTTAACGTCTTTA